>NZ_QXDL01000027.1:0-27645 GCF_003574345.1 Calidithermus terrae | reverse complement strand
ACCCCGAGGTGCTGGCCCAGGCCCCCTTCCTGGCGGCCAAGGCGCTGCTGACCCGCCGCGCCGAGGAGGGGCGCGGCGCGGGGGTGGACTTCGCCACCCTGATCGGGCTGGGCGAGGGGGGCGCCGCCGTCTACCCCGACATCGACCTGAGCCAGCTCAAACCCGGCACCGTCGTGCTGGGCAGCATGCTGGCCCGCAGCCTGGCCGCCTTCACCGGCGACAAGCTCGTCGCGCTGTCCATCGACCAGACCCGGGTGACGCTCGAGGTCGTGGGCACCTTCAGCACCGGCAACGCCCTGCTCGACGCGGGCTACGCCTTCACGACGCTCGAGGACAACCGCAAGCTCCTGGGCCTGCCCGGCGCCATCAGCGGCTACCAGGCGCGCGTGCGCGACCCCGACCGCGCCTACGAGGTCGGGCGGGCCATCGGCGGCAGCGACTACCTCCCCCAGACCTGGCAGAGCAACTACCGCACGCTCATCGAGCAGCTCGCCCTGCAGAAGCGCGTCAGCGGGATCATCGTCTTCCTCATCGTGGGCGTGGCCGCGCTGGGCATGGCCAACGTGCTGGTGCTGGCGGTGGTGGAAAAAACCCCCGACATCGCCCTGCTGCGCGTGCTGGGCGCGCGGGGCCTCCAGGTGGCGGGGGTGTTCGCGCTCGAGGGCGTCCTGCTGGGCGCGGGCGGCGTGGTCCTGGGCAACCTGCTGGGCTGGGGCCTGTCGAGCTACTTCGCCTGGCGCCCCATCCGCATCCCCGGCGACCTCTACTTCATCACCAGCCTCCCCGTGGACATCAAGGCCAGCGACTTCGTCTGGGTCTCGGCGATGAGCCTGCTGGTGGTGATCCTGGCCTCGCTGCTCCCGCTCGTGCGGGCGCTGCGGGTCAAGCCGGGGGAGGTGTTGAGGTGATGTCGGTGGGCGATAGCCGGTAGCCGATGGCCGGACGCCGGGGGCGGGTCGTACGTCCTACGTCGTACGCGAGACGCAAGACGCAAGACGCGAGACGCAAAACGCCAAACGCCAAACGCAAGACGCCTTGGCCCTCGGCCCTAGACCCTCGACAAGCCACAGGGCACGGGCTTTCTGTTCTATCCTGCTCAGCGCAAATTCGGCCCCAGGCGCAGGCGGAAGCCGAGCACGGCTGAGCCGTTGGCGAGGTAGAGCGAGGGGGCGATCTCGGCGCCGATGCTGAGGGCGGGGTTGACGAAGAACTCGGCGCCGGCCACGCCCTCGAGGCCCCACAGCGCCACCCCGCCGCCGAAGATCACGCCCACGCCGCCGCCGCCGTAGGGGAAGAAGCGGCCCTGGCCGAGGGCGCTAAGGGCGTGGAGGCCGAACTCGAAGAAGCCCACCGAGCCCTGGCCGAAGCCGACGTGGGCCCTCAGGCCGAGCGAGCCGAAGAGGTCGTAATCGCCTGCCTGGAAGGTGAGCGAGGGGTAGCTCGAGCCCGCCAGCCAGTTGAAGTCCAGGCCCGCCCCGACGAAGAGGCGGTTGGGCTCGTAGCTCTGGGCCGAGGCCATTCCCCACAACAGCGCGAGCAGCACGAGGTAAGGGCGCATACCCCCATAGCCTAGCGCCCGGAGGGGTTTTCATACCAGATTCGGTTAGTTCGGCGCCGGATGGCGGCGAACTAACCCGACTGAAGGGAGTGCTCTAGGGTCCAAAAAGATAGCCTCCAGGGTTCTGGGTTGGATGATTATCTTTTTGAATCCGGTATCGCGCCCTCAATCCAACCTTGAGACACGCTACCGCCGGGGCGGGGCCGGTGGCTATACTCGGGCATATGAAACCGTGGATCGCGCTGCTCGTGCTGTGCGGGCTGGCTTCGGCCCAGGTCCGGGTGGGCATGGCCTTCGACACGGGGGGCAAGAACGACCCCACCTTCAACGGCGTGGCCTACGCCGGGGCCCAGCGGGCCGCCCAGCAGCTCAAGGCCCTGCTCTACGACTTCGAGCCCGGCGACCCCTCCCAGGTGCTGCCGGGGGTGCGCAAGTTCGCCGAGGAGGGCTTCGACCTCATCATCGGGGTGGGCTTCGCCACCGAGCCGGGCATCACCGCCACCGCCAAGGAGTTCAAGGACACCAAGTTCGCCCTCATCGACAGCGTCTCCGAGGCGCCCAACGTGCAAAGCCTGGTGTTCCGCGAGAACGAGGGCACCTTCTTGGTGGGCTACATCGCCGGCCGCCTGACCCAGACCGGGGTGGTGGGCTTCGTCGGGGGCATGGACATCCCCCTCATCCACAAGTTCGAGGTGGGCTACCGCGAGGGGGTCAAGAAGGCCTGCCCCACCTGCCGGGTGATCGCCAACTACGTGGGCAACACCCCGGCCGCCTTCAACGACCCGGCCAAGGCCAAGGAGATCGCCGGCCTGCAAAAAGCCCAGGGCGCCGACATCATCTACGCCGCCGCCGGCGCGAGCGGGCTGGGGGTGTTCAACTACGTCAAGGAGACCCGCTGCCTCAAGGCCGGCGACCTGCCCAGGGGCGTCCGCTTCATCCGCGACCCCTTCCGCACGGTGCCCAAGTACGCCGCCTATGCCCAGGCCTGCGCGGGCAACACCCGCCCCATGTTCTTCATCGGCGGCGACGGCAACCTCAACTTCCTGGGCGACACCGACTCCAACCCCCAGACCCTCAACCACGCCCTCACCTGCATGCTCAAGAAGGTGGACGTGGCCGCCTTCCGCGCCGTGGAAGCCGTGGTCAAGGGAACCTTCAAAGGCGGCATCGTGAGCCTGGGCCTCAAGGAGGGCGGCCTGGACTTCGCCCTCGACCCCTTCAACCAGGCCCTCATCCCCGACGCCCTCCGCCGCGAGCTCGAGGCCCTAAAGAAGGCCGTCATCAGCGGCCAGATCAAGGTGCCGGACACCCGGTAGCCGGTAAGCCGTCAGCGGTCAGCTCGAGGTTCGTCGAGGGCCAAGGCGCACGACGTACGACGTAGGACACGCGTTAGGCGTATCGCGTATGGCGCACGACCGCCTCACTCCTCACTGAACCGCTCTTCCTTCCAAGGATCCCCCCTCCGGTGGTATCCGTTGACCTCCCAGAAGCCCAGCTTCTCGCCCTGGGTGAACTCGAAGCCGCGCAGCCACTTGGCGCTCTTCCAGGCGTAGAGGTGGGGCACGATGAGGCGCAGGGGGCCGCCGTGGTCGCGGGGGATGGGCTCGCCGAAGAGGGTGTGGGCGAGCAGGTTCTCCGGGCGGAGGAAGTCGTCGAGGGTGAGGTTGGTGGTGTAGCCGCCGTAGCAGTGGATCAAGACCGCGCTGGCCTGCGGCTCGAGCCGGACCTGGCTCATCAGGTCGAGCACCTTCACGCCCCGCCACCGCACGTCGAGCTTGCTCCAGCGGGTGACGCAGTGGAAGTCGGCGGTGAGCTCGGACTGGGGCAGGGCCATGAGCTCGGCCCAGGAGAGCTCGAGGGGCTGCTCCAGCAGGCCCGTGAGGGATACCTTGACCTCTTCGGGCTTCAGGCTGGGGGTAGGGCCGTAGGTCAGCACCGGGAATTTCTCGGTGAGCACCTGCCCGGGGGGGACCCGCCCCTCCTCCTCGTCGCGGGACTTCTTGAGGAATTTGCCGAACATAGCCCAACGATAGACCCAGCCCCCTAGGGGCCGGGTAAGGGAGGGTACATTCGTTGCTACTTGCCCTGAGTCACGGTGATGGTGAGCATGACGGGCTTAACCTGGCTTCCGTAGCGTACGTCCATCAGCACAAGTGCCCCCGGGTCGCCGGCAGCGGGGGTCACCGCGAACACTAGCTCGACCGTGTCGCGGAAATAGACGGAGGTGCTGTCTACGTCGGTGATACGGCGCTTGGCGTTAGAGGCGGCGAGTTCCACCTTCCAGCCGTTCGATACCTTGAGATTTTCGACCTTGAACCCCCCCATGACCCCGCGCGTAACTTCGCCTGCGCGGGTTGAACTGCTGAAGTTGGCGGGCAAGACCTGGCGAATAGTGCTCGTAGGGATGTCCCAATAGCTCGCCCCATACTCGACGGCCACATAGGAGGTCTGCCCAGCAGGGATTTTCACCGAACCCAAAGGGGCTTGGGCTTCCAGCGGGCTGTACTGTGATCCTCCGGCGGGCACGCACGCGTTAAGGGCGATCAGCGCAAGAACCGCGAAGACAAGATACCTTTTCACTCTGCTTTCCTCCTCGATAGGCTGAACAATAAGCTTTCACCGCTGTCAGCAGCGTATCAGGAGTGAATGCAAAGTCAAGTGCGCGATGACCTTTGGTTCTCCTGCTTAGGGCACCACGTTTACAGGCAACGCCACCTCGAGCCGTCGGTCGGGCATGACGGCGTTGTTCAGCTCGACGCGCACCAGGTACTGCCCGGGCGGGGTGTCGGCAGGCAGATCCAGGTTGTAAACAAGCTCGAGCGAGGTCCGGAAGCGAACCTCCACCTGACGCCATACGCCCGGGCTCTGCGGGTAGGGGCGGTCCTGCCGCTCCAGGATGGTCACGACTCCCTCCTGGCGGGGCAGCGAGAAGCGCCAGCCCTCCGGGAGTTCGAGGACGCAGGGCACGAAGCTCCCGATCAGGACCCGCTCTGTCTGCCCTTCCGCCAGCCGGGCGGGGTCGATCTCCGCGTCGAAGTAGTACAGCGGCCGCCCCCAAACCACCGGGAAGTCCCCCAAGCGGGAGAGGTCGCGCCCAGTGGTGACCCAGCGATCCCCTTCCCACCGCTGCACCATCCGCAAGACCCACTCCTCGCGGTCGTAGGTCGCCCGGACGAACCAGCGCCCGCCACCCGTCACGGTGACGCTTCCGGACGTATCCGGCCGCAGGGGCTGCTCGAGCACACTCCCCTGAAGAACGGGGGCACAAGCCACGAGTGGAATTAACAAACCCGCCAAATACAAGCTTGCCAATCTCATGCCGGAATTGTAGGTCTCCAACGGCCGAGCGAATGGGGACCTGTTGACAAAACGGCTCTTTCCCAGCCTAGGCTGTGCCCTGCCTTATCCGCTGCCGCTGTAGCGGATCACCTCGACGCGCTCGAGCGTCACCAACCCTTCCCGCACCATGGCGTCGAGCACCGGGAGGAAGGCCCGGATCTTCTCGTCGCTGTCCACGATCTCGATCATGAGGGGCAGGTCTTCGGAGAGCTGGAGGAGCTTGGCGCTGTGGATGCGCGAGTGCGCCCCGAAGCCCATGACCCCCTTGAACACGGTGGCCCCGGCCAAGCCGTGCCGCTTGGCCTCGAGCACGATGGCCTCGTAGAGCGGGCGGCCCTGCCACTTGTCGCTCTCGCCGATGAAGACGCGCAAAAGCTTGGCTTCCCCCTCGAGCCTCATCGCTCAACCCCCCAGCCGGCCGCCCAGCCAGTACCCCGCCAGCACCGCCGCGAAGCCCAGCACGACGCTGCCCAAGACGTAGCCCCAAGCCCGCAGCCACTCCCCGCCCTGCAGCAGGGTCAGGGTCTCCCAGCTAAAGGTGGAGAAGGTGGTGTAGCCGCCCAAAAGCCCCACCGCCAGGAACAGCCGTGCCTCGGCGGAGAGGCCGCCCTCCAGGCTCAGCCGCAGCACCGCGCCGATGAGGAAGCTGCCGCTCGTGTTGACGAGGAAGGTGCTCCAGGGGAAGCCGGGCCCGGCCCAGGCCTGGACCCAGGCCCCCAGGCCGTAGCGCAGCGCCGAGCCCAGCGCCCCGCCCAGCATCACCAGCAGCAGCTTCATGGGCGGAGTATAGCAACAAGCTCAACGCCAGCTTAAGCCGGGTTTCGGCCCCCGCTGGTAAACTCTGGCGATGAGGTTTTTCAGCGTACTGATCCTGACGGCGGTCCTCGCCGGCTGCGCCCCGAGGCTCGGCGTGAGCGACGCCCAGCGGGCCGAGTGGGGCTTGCAGCCCGTCATCAGCGGCTTCGCCCCCGACCGCGGGGCGGGCGGGAAGTACAAGCTGCGCGAGCGGGCCTTCTTCAGCTTCACCCTGAGCCGGCCGGGCTACGTCACCTTGATCACCGTTGACCCCGACACCACCACGGTGGTGCTCGAGCGCAACGTGCGGCTCGAGGCGGGTGCCCACACCTTTCCCCTCAAGACCGACGTCACCGCCCAGGGACAGGCCACCTATTTGGTGCTGCCGCCTACCGGGACCTCGCGCTTCCGCCTGCTCTTCACCGACGTGCCGGTCTCGGCGCCGGGCCTCTTCCGCGGCAAGCTCAGCCCTGAAGAGCTCGACCAGCAGACCCAGGCTTACCTCAGCCAGGCCGCCGTGCGCGACGTGGCGGAGACCACCCTCGAGGCGGTGCAGTGATGCGCAGGTTCCTGATCGGCACGGTAGCCCTGCTGGCCCTGCTCGCCGGCTGCACCCCGCCTGAGCCGGGCGGCTTCAGCCTTAACCCCAACGCGGTGGTGCTCCCCGAGGCCGAGGTGGACTCGGTGGCCGCCAACGAGATGTACGTGCAGACCGACAAGGAGCTCAAGAGCGGCCAACTGGTCGTGAGCGACGAGGGCGACGGGCTGGTGCGCCGCATCACCGAGGCGACCACCGTCGAGTCGCGGCAGGTGGGCGCGCAGATCGTGCGCAAGGTCTACCTCAAGACCGAGGAGGCCAGCCTCGAGGAGGCCGTGGCCGCGGGCGACGCCAGCCTGGACTTCGGCGACCTGCAGATCGGGGAGGACAGCCTGGTGCAGGCGCTGCCCGGCGTGAGCGTGCAGGACGTGACCGGGAAGATCAACATCAGCAACGTGAGCTTCCAGCCGGTGCAGGGGGTGACCGTGACCCTCAACGGCTTCGTGCAGCAGAAGCTCAGCCCGAAGTTCCGGCTGGTCATCAACAAGGCCGCCGGCAGCGGCGTGCCCAGCGTGGACGTTTTCGAGGCCGCGCTCTCCGGGAGCCTCACCGCCTCGCTCCAGGCCAAGATCGTGGCCGACAAGAAGTTCAGCCTTGCGGCGGGCACCGAGAAGCAGATCGCGCAGTTCGCCCCGCTGCGCCAAGCCTTCCTGGTGGGTGCGGTGCCGGTGGTGGTGGTGGTCACGCCGCGCCTGGTGGTGGGGGCTTCGGGCGGGGCCGACAACCAGGTGACCATCCAGGCCGGCATCCAGCCCACGCTCAGCGTCAACGCCGGGGTGAAGTACGACCGCGACGCCGAGAAGAAGTGGGTGGGGGTGTGGACGCCGCCCAGCTTCAACCTCAACCCCTCCTTCAGCTACAGCGTGCCCAGCAACGGCAACGGCCAGCTCTACGCCAAGATGGTGCTGGACGTGAAGCTCTACGGGGTGGCGGGGCCCACCCTCGAGGCCAAGCCCTACGTGGGCATGACCTTCAAGCCGGCCCCGGCCACCGCCACCGTGCGGGCGGGCCTGGGGGCCAGCGGCGCGGTCTCGGCCGGGTTCAAGGTGCTGGGGAAGGGCCTCGAGCTCGGCACCAGCGCCCTCACCTACGACGCGGGCAAGGACTATAGCTGCAGCGCGAGCACTTGCCAGTAAGACGCCAGCCCCCACGGTCGAGAGCGCCCGGTATTCGGCTAGAATACCGGGTGTTTTCCTTCGCGATCACCGCTCGAGCCGGCCGCGCCCGCACCGGCGTGTTCGAAACGCCCCACGGCCCCGTACAGACCCCGCTGTTCATGCCGGTGGGCACCCTGGGCAGCGTGAAGGGGATCAGCCCGCAGGAGCTGCGCGACATCGGCAGCCAGGTCGTTCTGGGCAACACCTACCACCTGCTGCTGCGCCCCGGCCCCGAGCGGGTGCGGGCGCTGGGCGGCCTGCACGGCTTCGCCGCCTACGCCGGCCCCTGGCTCACCGACTCCGGCGGCTTCCAGGTGATGAGCCTGGGCCACATGCGGCGCATCAGCGAGGAGGGGGTGGTGTTCCAGAGCCACATCAACGGCGACCTCATCGAGCTCACCCCCGAGAAGAGCGTCGCCACGCAGGAGGCGCTGGGCGCCGACGTCATCATGGCCTTCGACGAGTGCCCGCCCTACCCCGCCGCCCGCGAGTACCTCAAGGAGTCCATCGAGCGCACCCTGCGCTGGCTCGAGCGCTGCCTGGGGGCCAAGACCCGCCCGGATCAGGCCCTCTTCGCCATCGCCCAAGGGGGGGTGGACCTCGAGCTGCGCCGCGTGAGCGCCGAGGCCACCGTGCCCTTCGACACCCCCGGCTTCGCCATCGGCGGGCTGGCGGTGGGCGAGCCCAAGGAGGGCATGTACCCGGCCGTCGGGCTCTCCACCCGCCTCCTCCCCGAGCACAAGCCCCGCTACCTGATGGGCGTGGGCCACCCCGAAGACCTGGTGGCCTCGGTGGCCCTGGGCGTGGACATGTTCGACTGCGTGTACCCCACCCGCACCGGGCGCTTCGGCTACGCCCTCCTCCCCGAGGGGCGGCTCAACCTCAAGCTCACCCGCCACCTCGACGACCCCAAGCCCATCGACCCCGAGTGCGACTGCTACGCCTGCCGCCACTTCAGCCGCGCCTACCTCGCCCACCTGGTGCGCGCCGACGAGATGCTGGGCCTGCGCATGCTCTCGCTGCACAACCTCCGCTACCTCCACCGCCTGATGGAGCAGGCCCGCGCCGCCATCCGCGAGGGCCGCTACGGCGACTTCGCCCGCGACTTCGCCCGCCGGCGCTTCGGCGGCGAGGTGCCGGGGTGGTTCCGGGGAGCGCTCGAGGAGGGGGGGCATTGGTAGGGGGTGTCGATGGTCGGTAGCCGATAGCTGGTCAAGGGTCTAGGGCCAAGGCGTCTGGCGTCTTGCGTTTGGCGTTTTGCGTTTGGCGTACGGCGTAGGACGTACGACGCACCGCCCGCGCCCCGCGTCAGCTACCGCCGCGCGAAAAACCCCGACTCCTCCACGATCTGCCGCCAGGGCAGGTACGTGGCCTCGGCCGCGCTCGTGCCGGTGCGGTGCAAGAAGGCCCGCACCACCGCGTAGCCGAAGGTGTAGCCGGCGTAGTCGGGGATGCCCTGCTTGGGGTAGCCGAACTGCTCGGCGGCCCAGTCGCCGAAGACGTAGCCGCGCAGGGTGTCGAAGCCGGTGGCCTCGAGCGCCTCGGCGAAGCGGGGCTTGAGGGCCTCGAGCTGCTGTGCGCTCAGCGCCGTGGAGTAGGGCCCCACCAGGCTTTCGTCGCCCGCCACCTCCACCCCGAAGGCCTCGGCCAGCCCCTCGGCCACCATGTACTGGCCCACGGTGGTCTCGGGGGTCCAGGGCTCGTGCTGGAAGCGCACGATGTGGTTGAGCTCGTGGGCGGCGGCTACGGGCAGGCGGGGCAGGCCGGTGGGGTTGGGCCAGCCCATCACCAGGGCCATCCCGGGGGCCTGGAAGCCGGTGTAGGCCCCGTACTCGGGCCGCAGGACGCGGGGGCTGCCCAGCAGCAGGGTGAAGCGGACGGGGGCCGGCTCGAGCCCGTGCGCCGCCGGGTCGAGCCGGGCCAGGGCGTCCTGGGTGGCCCGCACGCAGGCTTGCCAGGTCCCGGCCTGCTCGAAGGCGTCGAGGGCCCGCAGCCCGGCCTCCACGTCCTCGGTGGGGTTGTAGAAGCCGAACGCCTGGGCGGCGGCGAGGGCGGGGTCGCCGGAGGGCCCGGCCGGGGGCATGCGCTGGGCGAAGGGCTTCCAGAACGGGCCCAGCTCCTCCATGGCCTCGCGGAACACCTCGAGCCGCCGCTCGGGCGGGGCCTCCAACGCCGCGCGCTGGCGGCTCAGCCCGTCGATAGGAATGATCTGCATGGCGTCCTCCTCCGGGCCTGTGGGCCCACGGGGAGATAGGGTAGGGTCTCCAGCGGCTAGAGGGTCAAGGCCGCCTCGGGGGTCAGGCCCGACTCGAGCGCCTCCGCCAGCGCCAGGCCGGAGCCGGCCCGGGGGGAGAGCCCCAGGGGCGCGTGGCCCGAAGCCTTCGCGGCCTCGTCCCCGAAGAGGCAGGCGAAGAGGGTGGGGTAGCGGCCCGAGTCGCGGTACGGCGCGACGACCGCGCGGGTGTAGGCCAGTTCCTCCTCCTCGAGCCAGGGCTGCACCCCGGCGAAGGCCAGGGCGTGGCCTTCGGCCCACAGAAGCTGCCCCAGGGTGCGCGGCCTCCCGCGCCGCAGCAGGTGGGCGTAGCGGTACAGCGTGCTCAGGGTCGCCCGGCGCACGGAGGCCCTCGAGGGCGCCTCGGAGGTCCAGCAGGGGAGGGCGAGCCAGGGGCGCTTGAGCAGGGCCCGGGGTTCGGAGCTCAGGAAGCCCAGCTCGTAGGCGGGGCGGTCGGTCCAGCCGCCCTTGAGGTCGTCGAGGACGGCCAGCGAGACCTTGAGGGCGGGTTCCAGGCCGAGCCGCCGGTTCGCCTCCTCGGTGGCCTGGGCCGCCACGGCCTCCGCGCCCAGCTCGAGCAGCGCGTCCACGTAGGCGGCGACGTGCTCCTTGCCCATGGGGTTGATGGCCGCCAGGGGCGGCAGCGCCAAGTCGTCGCCCGCGGGGTCGAGCAGGGTCTGGAGGTACTTCCTGAAGCGCTCCATGCCGCGCGGGACCGCGTAGATCTCGCGCTGGACGTGCAGCAGGGGGACGTACTCGAAGGGCATACCGCTCACCGCGTTCAGGCTAAACTCTGTAGTGACTGGAGGGTCAAGATGCAGCGGGGATTGTACACCATCGGCGAGGTCGCCAAGCTCAGCGGGTTGCCCGTGCAGACCATCCGCTACTACTCCGATATCGGCGTGTTGCCGCCGTCGTCGGTCACGGAGGCCGGCTACCGGCTCTACTCCGACGCCGACTGCGCGCGCCTCGAGCTCGTGCGCACCCTGCGCGGCGTGGGCTTCGACCTCCAGACCATCGCCCGCCTGCTCGCCGGCGAGCTCTCCCCCGCCGACGCGGTGCGGCTCCAGGTCGAGGCGCTGGAGGTCCAGATCCGCTCCCTCAAGCGCCAGCACACCGTGCTGCGGGCCGTGCTCGGCGGCGACGAGCCCGCCCTGCTCTCCCGCCTCAACCGCATGCACGCCCTGGCCCGGCTCGACCGGCTCGAGCGCGAGGACTTCCTGGCCCGGCACCTCCAGCGCGGCCTGGGCGGCCGGCGCGGCGACCCCGAAGTCTGGCGGGCCGCCGTGCTCGAGCTGCCCGAAGAGCTCGGCGAGGCCGAGCTCGAGGCCTGGCTCGAGCTCGCCGGGATCGCCTCCGACCCCGCCTTCTTGGAGGTGCTGGAAAACCAGGCCCGCCTCGCCGACCACCTCGACGCCTCGGGCACGGGCTGGGCCCATTGGCAGGAGGCCAGCGAGCCCTGGCTGCGGGCGGCGCTCGAGGCCATCCGTCAGGGCCACTCCCCGCAGAGCCCCCGGGGTCAGGAGGTGGTCCGGGGCTGGCTGACCGCCCTCGCCCAGGCCTCAGGCCGCACCGCCGGACCCGGCTTCGCCCGCTGGCTGCTCGAGCAGCTCGAGGCCTCCACCGACCCCCGCATGCACCGCTACTGGCAGCTCATCGCCGTGCTCAAGGGCTGGCAGTACCAGCCCCCGCCCCTGGCCCAGGCCATGGACTGGCTGCTCGAGGGGTTGCGCTCGAGCGCCGCCGTTGGTAGGAAACAGGGGGCCGGCGGCTAGTGGCAGGCCCCTTGTCGAGGGCCGAGGGCCAAGGCGTACGACGTAGGACGTATGACCCGCGTTTCGCGTTTTGCGTCTGGCTATCGGCTATCGCCCCTACCCCTCCCGGTAAAACCGGCTGTTGAGGTAATAATCCGTGAACAGGATCTTCACGAACGCCACCGTAGGCACCGCCAGCAGGGCCCCGGGGATGCCGAAGAGGCTGGCGGAGATGAGGATGGCGGCGATGGCGGTGACGGGGTGGATGTTGACCGCCTTGCCCACGATCTGCGGGCCGAAGAGGTTGCCCTCGAGCTGGTTGGCGATCCACAGCACCAAGACGGTGAGCAGCACCTTGAGCAGCGGCGGGTTCTGCGTCAGGGCCAGCAGGATGGCCGGGACCGAGGAGATGATGATCCCCACGAAGGGGATGAAGTTGAAGATGAAGGCCAGGAAGCCCAGGCTCGCGGCGAGCGGGATGCCCACGATCCACAGCCCCAGGCCCACCACCGTCCCCACGCACAGCGCCACCAGGATCTGGCCGCGCACGTAGCCGCCCACGGCGCGGTCGAGCTTGCCGGCGATCTCGAGCGTCATGGGCTGGTAGGGGAGGGGGATGGCCCTGAGCAGGGTCTGCCCGATCTTGGGCAGGTCGTAGAGCAGGTAGATGGAGATGGTGAGCGCGGTGAAGAGCTGGAACACCCCGCCCAGCAGCGAGATGATGAAGCCGATGACGTTGCCCCCCTGCGACAGCAGGGCCCGCAGCGCGTTCAAGAGGGTCTGGGTGAAGCCCTCGAGCAGGCTCTGCAGCGAGCTCGAGGCCTGTTGCAGGGCCTGCTCGAAGGCCGGCGGGAGCTGGATGCGCCCGATCTGGTCGGGCAGGCCGCTGACCCAGTTGAGGAAGGGGGTCAGGATGGCGGGCAGGTTGGCGGCGAAGGCGCTGAGCTGCGCCACCATGTCGGCCAGCAGCACCGAGGCCAGCGCCAGGAACAGCCCCAGCCCCACGTACACCGCGATCACCCCGATGAAGCGCGGCAGCCTCCGGCGCTCGAACCAGCGCACGATGGGGCTGGTCAGGTAGGAGAACACGAACGCGAGCACCAGGGTGGTTACGGCGCTCTGGACGCGGCCCAGGGTCTGGAAGAGCACGACGATCAGGAGGACGTAAACCGCGACCCGCAGCCACGGGTTGCTCCACACCTGCCGGAAGGTCTGAATCACGGGGCTATTCTAAGCCAAACCTCACCTTCGCCTGCGCGGGGAGGGCTTCGCGCCGCATGTCCTGCCCGAAAAACTTGTCCTTGTCGGGCTCGCCGTCCCACAGCTCGAAGAGCAGGCGGGCGCCCGCGCGGCTCTTCCGGGCGGCGGCCAGGGTGCCCGAGTTGCCCACCTTGCCGATGAGGTCGCCCTTCTTGACCTTCGCCCCCACCCGCACCCCCGGCGCGACCTCCGAGAGGTGGGCGTACACCGTGACCAGCCCGTCGGCGTGGCGGAGCCACACCTCGCGCCCGCGCAGGCGGTCCATCTGGGCGGGGCTGGCCCCGTTCGCCACCGCCTCGAGCAGCGCCGCGAACTCGGCGGGGGTGTTCTCCTTGTAGGCGGTCTCGGCCTTGATCACCTCGCCGCTCCCCGCGGCCACCACCCCCATGCCGTAGACCACCGGCACGCACGACTCCCCGTTCACGAAGACGAAGCCGGGGTTCTGGCCCTTGCGGTACGCGCGGGGCGCGCCCGGCCAGTTGTCCTGGTCCTTGGGCAAGCAGGCGCCGGGCAGGGGGAAGGCGAAGCCCTCGGGCCCCTGCACCAGCCGGGCCTCGAGGCCCCGCATCTCCTCCCGCAGCGCCGCGAGCTGCCGCCGGTTCTGGTTGGAGGCGACGGTGACCACCAGGGCGTAGAGCGTGACCAGGGCCAGCACCACCCAGCCCGGCTTGATCCGCATGGGCTTAACTTACCGCACCCCGCCGGGGACATAAAGGCGAGGTGGGGCGGGGCGGTGTAACGCGGGCGCGTAATGGGCGGGCGCCGCAGGCCGACACCGCATCCGGCTCCGGGGGGCGGGGAAAGGCGCGGGGGGTTTGCCGGGGATAACGTCGGGGATAACGCCGCGGGGGCGGAACGCGCGTGCTCGATGGGCTAAAATCTTCGGGATGGAACTCGAGCCCGCCGTCCGGACGGCTTTGCGCTTCCAGCGCTACGACCCCCAGCCCGAGATCGAAGGGGTCTTCTACCAGCCCCTGCGCAAGCACCGCTCGCTGGAGGGGAGTTTCATGGAGTACCTGCGGCTGGAAGGAGGAAAGGTCGGGGGCCTGCCCGCCGCCTTCGAGGCCGCGCAGATCTCGCTGTCGTGGGCGGTGCCGGGCCGCGTCAACGCCTTCCACCTCCACCCCAAGCGCACCCAGGACGAGCTGTGGTGCGTGCTCGAGGGCGAGCTTCTGGTGTGGCTGGTGGACGTGCGCGAGGGCTCGCGCACCCAGGGGGCCCGCCGCAAGCAGGTGCTCTCGGGCGAGGCGCCGGGGCTGCTGCACGTCCCCACCGGCGTGGCCCACGGCTATAAGGCCGGCAGCCGGGGCGCGCTGCTGCTGTACGCGATGAACAGCCAGTTCGACCCCGCCGACCCCAACGAGGGCCGCCTGCCCTGGGACCACTTCGGGGCGGAGCTATGGGAAGAGGACCGTGGCTAGCATGAGGCCCCCCGCGGAATCGCCCGCGGGCCGCTCCGGGTCGTCGTGCCTGCTGCGGCCGTCAGCTACCGGCTACGGGCTATCGGCATAGGATCAGGGAGGTATTGCAATGGCGTTCAAACGAGTGCTGGTTACGGGCGGGGCCGGATTCATCGGTTCGAATTACGTGCACTACGCGGTGGAGAAGCACCCCGAGTGGGAAATCGTGGTGCTCGACAAGCTGACCTACGCGGGCAACCTGGAGAACCTCGAGCCCGTACGCGGCCGCATCACCTTCATCCAGGGCGACATCGCCGACCCCGAGGACGTTAAGCGGGCCATGGACGGCGCCGACGCGGTGCTCAACTTCGCCGCCGAGAGCCACGTTGACCGCTCCCTCCTCGACCCCCGCCCCTTCGTCAAGACCAACGTCGAGGGTACGCTGGTGCTGCTCGAGCAGGCCCGCCGGCAGGGCCTCGAGCGCTTCCTGCACGTCTCCACCGACGAGGTCTACGGCGACTTGTGGGGCGTGGAGGGGCACTCGCTCGAGACCGACCCCTTCCGCCCGCGCAGCCCCTACGCCGCCAGCAAGGCGGGGGCCGAGCACCTGGTGTTCAGCTACGGCATCAGCTACAAGCTCGACGTGGTGGTCACGCGCGGCTCCAACACCTACGGCCCCTACCAGTACCCCGAGAAGATCATCCCGCTGTTCATCACCAACGCGCTCGAAGACAAGCCCCTGCCGGTCTACGGCCAGGGCCAGGCCCTGCGCGACTACATGCACGCCTACGACCACGCCGCCGGCATCGACTTGGTGCTCCACCGCGGCAACAGCGGCGAGGCCTACAACCTCGGCGCCCGCGAGCAGATCCCCGGCACCGAGGTCGCCGAGCGGGTGCTCGAGGCCCTGGGCAAGCCCCACAGCCTGATCAGGTTCGTCGAGGACCGCCCCGGCCACGACTACCGCTACTCCGTTGACCCCTCCAAGACCGAGGCGCTGGGCTGGGTGCGCAAGTACCGCTTCCCCGAGGGCCTCGCCGAGACGGTGCGCTGGTTCGAGGCCAACGAGGGCTGGTGGCGGCGGGTGCGCGAGAAGAAGGAGCACCAGGAGCTGATGCAGGCCTGGTACGCCAAGCGCTGAAGTACGCCCGAGCCTGGAGCCCCCGCCCCGGCGGGGGCTCGGCTTGCCCGCTCCCCCACCCTGTGCTACAATCCCCTTTGCTCGCGGGGGCCGTTAGCTCAGCCCGGTAGAGCACTCGTCTCCAAAACGAGGTGTCGGAGGTTCGAATCCTTCACGGCCCGCCAACATCGCAAAAATTGAACATGGCAGCGTAAGCCCTCCTCACGATGTCTCCCAAACAGGAGGGCTTCATGCTCGAGGTAGAAACCCAGCCTCACCCCAAGAACGTCTACCCGCTCGACCGCCTGCTCGAGGCCTTCCTCGACGAGCAGGCCTACCGCGGCAACTCCGCACAGACCGTGGAGTGGTACCGCAAGGTCTTCCGCCTGCTTGAGGCCGAGGGTGTCAGGAACACCGCGCAGCTGACCCGTGAGGCGGTGATACGCTTTATTGCCAGTGCCCGCAGCCGCGGGCTGTCGGGTGCCACCGTCCGCAACTACGACCGCGCCCTGCGGGTGGCGCTCAACTGGATGTACCACAACGGATACCTGGAGCATAACCCCATCAAGGGTCTGCCGAGGCCGAAGGACAAGGCCGAGCAGGTCAAGCCGTTCACCCTTGACGAGGTCGAGCGGATACTGCAAGCGGCCAAAACCACCCGCTGCCCGCTGCGCGATACCGCACTGGTGCTCACGTTACTGGACACCGGCATCCGGGCAGGGGAGGCGTGCGGCCTGACGCTGAAGGACATCGACTGGCGTGAGGGCCTGTTGCGGGTGGTCGGCAAGACCGGCGAGCGCACGGTGCCGTTCGGGCAGCGCTGCAAGCGTGCCCTGCATGCTTACCTCGACCGTGAGCGCCGGGCCCCACACCCTGACGTGCGGCACGTCTTCCTGGCTTCCGGGAACCCCTTTAGCCCGACCGTACTCAACACGACCGTCACCCGGCTGGTGCGGCGGGCAGGCATCAAGCGGCCCAAAGCTGGGCCGCACACCCTGCGCCACACCTTCGCGGTGGAGTTCCTGCGGGCGGGTGGGGACGTCTTCACCCTCCAGCGCATCCTCGGCCACAGGAAACTCGAGATAACCCAGGGCTACGTCAACCTGCTCACCGACGACATCCGCTCGGCCCACCGCAGGTTCTCCCCGGTGGACCGGTTGCTCTAGGGGTTTTGCGGTAGTGCGCCGTGCCGTCACAGGAGGTGACACCGATGCGTTATGTCGAACTCACCCATCACAAGAAACGTCTGTACCTCAACGACCCGCCCATGTCCTTGGAAGTCTCTGGCGACGACGAACTGCGCACGGCGTTCGTCAAGGTGCCGGGCTGGACCGAGGAAGCTATTCCCGGCTACCTCGAGCTCGAGGTGAACATCTCGCACTACCTCGACATCGACCACCTGATGGGGCGTGACCACCACCTAGCCGGGCTGCGGGGCTGGCTCGTCAAGAGCAGCAGCAACCTACTGGTGGCCTATGTCTACGAGCTGGTTTCGCCCAGCGGCTGTAAACGCCCGCGAGTCCACCTGGCGCACTTTGACGACCTGCCGGGCTTCTACATGGGCATCGAGGCGCTTCACCGGGCTGTCTTGCGCTTCTCCATCCACCCCCAACTCCTTCACCACCCGCATCCCTTCGACCTCGGTCCCTTCTACAAGTGACTGGGTGCTACGGGGCGGTTGGGCCGCCCTAAGCGGCCCAACCCCTTCAGGTGCTGCGTGAGCCGCCAACGTCGGGCGGGGGGCCGCCCGACGAAAAGTACCCCCCCAGTGGGGAGAGGGAAGGGGTGGGGTGGGGTTCAGGCCGGAGGCGGAACATCCCCCCGGCTGGGCCGGAGGAGGTGGCGGTAGCGGGGACAGGGTGAGGAAGATGCAGCCTACCGGCTGCTCACTCCCTATGGGAGGTAGGGGTGGGCAGGGTGGAAGGTGGCCCATCCCAGCCCCCGACGGAGGTGACAAGGATGTTCGACCCGAAACGCGGTTATGACGAGCTCAAACCCTACATCGGCAAGTGCTTGAAGGTCGTCGAGGGTGGCGACACGGACGAGCGCTACCTGTCCTTGGTGGACGAGGAGTCGGGCCAGGCCCTGATGACCTTCTACCGCTACCAGGTGCCCCTCAAACGGGTGGAGGCCCGCTTCGAGTTCGTGGTGCCGGAGCCCCTGGTCAGCTTTGCCACCGCTCGGCTGGTGGGCATGACCCAGGCTGCACTCGACGAGGGCTTCGAGGTCGAAGTCAGCGACGTCCAGGACGCTTCCTGGCACGCCATCCCCGACTGGGCCCTGACCTGTCCAATTGACGAATGGCGGAAGGGGGAGCGGCGCTAAGGCCGCTCCCCCTTCCAGTCGTGCAGGTTCGGGACGGCACATCGTCGGAGCCTGAATTCCGTGACCTTGGGAGACCGACCGTGGCTGGAAATGCACGCAGCATCTTGTCTGGATAGGTTACGATAGTCAGCGGACGGGACAATGCCAGTATTGCGAGGTGACGTTGCTATGACCGCCAGGAAGTTCGTTCGAGGCCTTATTCTGCTTCTTCTATCCGGCAGCTTCGCTCTTGCCGCTACCCCGGTCAACGAGCCGCCCTCGCCGTTCGTGGCCGACGAGGCGCACGAGGCGCTGCTCAGCCTCGAGGAGCTGTCGATACCCCTCTTGAACGACGATGAGACAGCCTTGGTCGGCCTGTTTTTGCCCGAGGCGGTCTACAGCGCCCTCAACCTGGAGGGGTACGAGCTGCGTAACCGGGCCAAGACCCCACCGCTGGAGTTGCCCCGGTGCTCGCGTCTGTTGACCACTAAGGAGGTCAGCGTCGACACGGTGCTCCTGCGTTGCGAGGACGTGCTCTACGTCTCGCTCATAGCACTCCCTCGCCTGAGGGTCTACAAGTTCTACGAACACGGGCTGGAAGACGTCAAGTTCGTCGGCATGGGCGGCACCCTCAACCTCGAGGTCGAGGACGATAAGTACCCCTACGCCTTCGCCTACGCGTCCGACGACATCGCACAGAGGTACTCCGAGCTCACCGAGCTGCGCGGCCTCCTTGCGGTGCAGAAGCAGGCGAACGCCCAGAAGGCTGCCGAGCAGCAACGGCAGGCTGCCGAACAGCAGCGCAAAGCCCAGCAGCAGAAGCAGGAAGAAGCGCGCAAGCAGGCCCAGGTGCGGGAGCAACTGCGGCAGGTGTTCCGCACGGCGGCCTCGCAGGCGGTGCTTCTCGACGGCACCCTGGCCTTGCCGCTGGGCGTCATTGCCCAGGGCCTCGGGTACAGCGTCACCCGTGACGAGCTCCTCGAGACCTGCTATGACGTCAGCCGGAGCGACACCTGGGAGTCCCCCCGCAGCATTTGCGACGAGGTGGCCTGGGGCACCACCAACTACGTGCCCAAGGTTATCGCGGGGCGCCTTTACGCCCCGCTACCGGTCATCAACGCTATCCTGAAGGGGGTAGGGCTGTCTTACGACCCCAAGACGGCTTCGCTGCGCGTCAAGCTTTTCAACCCTGGCCAAGCTGACGACTTCACCGTCAAGATAGCGGATAAGCTCCAGAGCTACCGCACCCTCACCCGCGCCCGCATCTACCCCTACCGCACCGCGGACCTGCCCCGCTGCAGCACTGCCCGCATCGACCGTCCTGCCTACACCCTGACCTTCTCTGCCAGCAGCGACTACGACTACATCAGCGTACGGCTGCAGAGTAAGTCCAACAGCACCATCTTGGTCATCTGGGACGAGTCCTCCGTGCGCCTTCCGAGCGGGCGCAGCAGCGGCGTTATGCACGAGGGGGTGCGTTTCATCGAGGCCGACTCGCCGCAGGCCCCTACGCCGGTTGCGCCGCGAGGCACCCTCTCGGATATGATGGTCGCCAAGACCACGCTCTGGTTTGGCGAGTACAGCAAGAAGTGGTACTACTCCATGTTTGACGTCAGCGTTCGCTACGACACCGAGCGCCTGAGCATATTCGTTTCGGGGAGCAACCACAGCGTAAGCGGTAGCCTCGCGCTTCAGGTGGGGGGTCGTAGGGTCTACGAGAGCTTCACCATCACCTGTACAGTGAAGCCAGGGGAGTTCCGTGTCGGGATGTGATATGTGAACCCCTCGTATGGCCGGGGGCGAGGCTGCAGCCTCGCCCCCGGCCATATCCAGCCTTAAAAAGTGCTAGATGATGCGGGCCAAGGAGTCGTGCCGACACGCTATCGATGTACAGTGTCCGAGTCGCTCGCCGGAACCTACCGGCCCCAAATTCCTAATGGGGAATAGGCACTCCCACGCCGGACCAAGCCAGCGGTAGGTGAGCTGCTGGGCCCTGTGCTCTGGCGATACCTTGTGAGGCGTTCGGACGGGAGCTTCCTGCCCCAAAGTTCGGAAGGGGGAGTTTGCGTCCTGCCGGACGCTGTCCCCTTGCGGGCTGTGACATGAGTGTTGTGGTAGGGGTGATGGGCATAGCATTTCGAGTCTGGAGGCCATAGGTGATGGTCAGCGGTATGTTGCCAAGCAGTCGATATATTGCTGAAGAGGGGGGTGGGGTCTAAGCCCCACCCCCCTGGCCCTGCTGAGACCGGTGTCCTACTACAGGGCATGACACTACCGCAGGCAGGGTTCACGCTGTGGTCTAGAGGGGGCCCTCCTATGGGGCCCCCTCGCTAGTGCCTGCGTGGAGGGGGCCCCGGCCCCAGGTGGTGCCCGGTCTGTTGGGCGGTAGGGGCAGGTCTATAGTCAGGAGCATGTCCGCAGTCCGAGGGGAGTGGGGCCGCCAAGCCCCACTCCCCTGTCACTGACTTCTGCCTGCAGGCTGCAGGGCCGGGAACCCACTAGGTTCCCGGCCTGTTCGTGGGGCGCTGGCCTCACGCCAGCGCCCCAAATATTAGGGGAAAGCATGTCTTTCTTATATGAGTCGCGCTGTCATTGTCATTTGTCAGGCACGAGTGCGATGGCGAAGGCATAAGTAGAGTCTGACGCTCGTGCGCGTGTCAGGGGTGTCAGGCCGGGCCGTCGTGTACGGCCCGGCTCGACGGTTTGTTAAGCTACGGGGTGCTGGAGATGGAAAGACCACCATTTGCGGAACTGGATGTTTACCGGAATGCGCTCATGGAACAGCAGAAGCTGCTCGAGCAGCAGCGCGACATTTGCATCGGTGATGCCGAGGGTGGCAGGGGGATAGCTTTCGGTACCGTCAACCTCGTTCACGCCCCGGCCAAGAGCGGGAAGACGGTGATGATGCTGGCTATGATGGGTCGTGTCCTTCGTGGGGTGAACGGCCAAGCCAAGCTGGACCACGTCGGCATCCAGGCCGACCACGTGCTGTACATCTATCATCCTACCGAGGCCAGTCCCGACGAACTGATAGCCGAGGCCACCCGTCCCGGCGTGGACTGGGTGCCCGATGAGGCCGTGAGCTATATCATCCCGATAAGACAGCTGCGTGACGTCCTCAGGCTAGTCGAGCACGCACCGCGCACGCTCGTGGTGGTGGACTGCCTGAGCCTCTTCCTGCCTCCAAGCGAAAGGGGCACCATCGCCGAGAACGACCCTGAGCACCTGAACCATAAGCTCTTTATCCCGCTTCAAGAGGCGGCCCAGGCTGGGAATGCCTGCGTATTCCTGCTGCACCACGACGGGAAGAACCTCAACCCGACCCAGAGAGCGAAGAAGCAGGCCTACCGCGGGGCTACGGTGCTGGTGGACAGGTCGAAGCACGTCTTGCGCGTGGAGCTCAAGCAAGGGAGGGATGGGAAGTTCTACACCGAGTTCGTCTACAGCCAGGGCCGGGCCCAAGGGTACCTCCGGGGGACCCTTTTGACCGTGGACTTCGACAACGTCTCCGCTAGGCAGCCGAAGCCCGTAAAGGCTCAGACGAAAAGGGCCAAGGAGTACAAAAAGGACTTCATTCAGCTCCTGATACACAAGGGCATCCGCCTTGAAGAAGGCGGCCTGCTCTACCAGGCCGTTAGCGAGGACAAGGCTATCCAGTGGCTCGAGCAAGCCGGAAGCAGCGACCCGCGCAACCTCATCAGCCAGTGGATAAAGCGCTCACAGGAGGACAACTCCTTTGAGTTCCGCCGTATCCAGCACCACGGCACGACCTACATCGCCTATCGGATGGACTTGAAGCAGCTACCGCAGGCCAGCTAACCCAGGTCGTACTCGGCCCCGTGGCGCATGAGCCAGGACCGGCGCTCCTCGAAGTCGGGGACTACCTGCTCCACCAGCCGCCAGAACTGCGGCTGGTGGCTGGGTACCCTGAGGTGCGCCATCTCGTGCACCAGTAGGTACTCCAGGGCGGAGCGCGGCAGCATGGCGCTGCGCCAGTGGAAGTAGAGGTCGCCTGACCTCGAGCACGACCCCCAGCGGTAGCCCAGCTCCTGCACCCGCACCGTGCCCAGCCGCACGCCGAGCCGGGGGGCGAGGCGTGCGGCCTGCTCCTGTAGCCGGGGCTGGAGCTGCCGGGCATACCAGGCGATGAAGAGCGAGCGGCCCTCGCGGGACCGCTCGCGCAGGAGCTCGAAGCGCCCCTGGTGGAGGCGCAGGGGTTCCGGGCCGTGGTCCACCAGCTTGAGCCGGTAGATACGCCCCAGGTAGAAGAAGCCTTCGCCGGAGACGAATTCCTTGGGGCGGGGAGGGTGGTAGACCCGCTCCTTCTGAGCCGTCTTCTGGTAGAGCCACTCCCGCCGGGCGTGGACGAAGCCCTCCAGCACCGCGCTGGGGGTGCCCGCCGGGGCCAACAGGCTCAAGGAACCGTCGCGCTCGACGACGAGTTCGAGGGTGCGCCTGCGGGTGCTTTCCCGCACCCGCAGGCTGAACTCGCCCACGGTGAAGCCGTAGCCTACGCCCTCGAGCGCAGGTGTTTGGCCAGCGTCAGCAACTCGTCCGCGACCCGCTCGCACTGCTCGAATGCTACCAGACCCTGCTCGTCGAGCCAACTGCTCAGCCAGCCGTGGACCTGATGGCGGCGCACCGAGTTGCGCCAGAAGTCCACCACCGAGGTACGCCGCCGCAGCTCCTCGGTGAGCCGCACGGTGGCTTGGGCCAGCTCGAGGGTGCGCTCGGGGTCGGCCTGGCCCCCGTTGGCCTCCAGCAGCAGGCTGAAGAAGGGGGCCTGGGTCTTGGGGTCAAGCCCGGTAGCGTCGGCAGGACGACCCGCTTGAAGGTCCTTGATGAAGGCCTTGAGGGCCTCGACCTGGGCCTCCCAGTTCTCGGCGTACTGCTGGAGTATGTGCTCCAGGCGCTCGCTGAGCTTGCGGTAATAGACCGGGTCTTCCTCGAAGTGCTGGCGGATGTAGTGGCGGGCGGCGTGTTCCATCGCCGCCGCCTGGGTGCGCTTGGAGCGGTAACGTCCGACCGCCTGCTCGAAGCCAGGGTCTAACACCTGCACCGGGGCAATTTTGAGGCTCACGCCCTCCGACTCCATGTACTGGTCTATCAGGCCGCGCACCTTCTGCCCCGCACCGGGGGGCAGCGGGGCCTTATCCTCTGCATAGACCTCCTGGGCCGTCCGGTAGATGGCCCCCAGCCGCTTGGCGTCGGGCACGTAGGGCAGGCCCTCGGGCCGGGGGAGCACCGCCTCCAAGGCCTCGAAGAAGGCTTTGAGCCGAACCTTGAACTGTGCCCGCAGGCGCTCGTCGCCCAGCAGGTTCACCCCTTCCTCCCGCTGCTCCAGCTCCACCCCGCGGGACCGAAAGAGCTCTACCGCCTCGTGGTGGGCCGCCTGCAGCTTGGGCAGCAGGTCCTTGATGGAGTGCAACGCCCCCTCGAGGTCGCTCTCGGTGTAGACGGCCAGCGCCTCGGTGAGGTGGTTGGCGACCCCGAAGTAGTCCACGATGAGCCCGTACTTCTTGCCGGGGTACACCCGGTTGACGCGGGCGATGGCCTGCAGCAGCTCGTGGTCGCGGATGGCGCGGTCGAGGTACATCACCTGCTCCACCGGCGCGTCGAAGCCGGTGAGCAGCATGCTCTTGACGATGAGCACCCGCAGGGGGTGGGCCGGGTTCTTGAAGTGCTCGATGCGGGCCTGGTGCCGGGCTGCGTCGGTCCACTCGGACCAGTCCGGCGGGTCGTTGTGCCCGCCGGACATGACCACGGCGAACTCCATGGCCCGTATGGCCTCGAGGTGCGGGTGGGCCTGCACCAAGAAGCGCAGCTCGGGGTCGAGCTTCTCGGGGTCCGCCTTGAGGAAGGCCGGGTTGAGCCCCTCGAGCTGCCGCACCAGCTCGGCCTTGGCCTCGCGGAGGGCCTCCAGATAGCGCATGCAGGCCAGCCGGCTGCTGGCCACCACCTGGGCCTTGAAGCCGTTGGGTAAAACATGACTCACGTAGTGCCGCAGCATGTCGCGGGCCTTGGCCGCGATGAGCTTGGGAGCCTCGAGCACGTCCTCTTTAGTGGCGTACTTCTCCTGCAACCGCTGGCGCTCCTCGGCGCTGAGCTCGGCGAAGAGGTCCTCGAAGAGCGCGTCGAGGGTGCCGCCGTGGCTCAGCTTGCTTTTGAGCGTGCGCCCCTCGTAGAAGATGGGCACGGTGGCCCCGTCCTCCTGCGACTCCTTGATGGTGTAGGTGTCGATGAAGGGTCCGAATATCTCGTGGGTGCGCTTCTTGCCCTCGCGCACGATGGGCGTGCCGGTAAAGCCGATGAGGGCCGCGTTGGGTAGGGCCAGGCGCAGGTTGGCGTGCAGGGTGCTGGTGTGCGAGCGGTGCGCCTCGTCCACCAGCACCAGCAGCTTCTCGCTGGGGTTGAGCACGGCCTTGCCGAGGTCGCCCGCCGAGGCGGGCGCCCCCTCGTCGCCCTGGAACTTCTGTATCATCCCGAAGACCAGCCCGGCGCCGTCCTGGCGCAGGATGGCCTTGAGCTCCTCGACGCTTTGGGCCTTGAGCAGCGGCTCACCGGTGGCCTTGGCCGTCTCGGCGAGCTGGTTCTCGAGGTCCTTGCGGTCGGTGATGACCACTACCTTGTAGCCGCGCAGCTCGGGGCGGGTTCTGAGGACCCGCACCAGGTAGACCATGGTCAGGCTCTTGCCCGAGCCCTGGGTGTGCCAGATGATGCCGCCCCGCGCGTCCTGCTCGGCCCCCAATAACGGGGTCTGGCCCGCCTCGAGGCGCTCCAGTGCCTTGTGCACTGCCCGGTACTGCGGGTAGCGCGGCACCAGCTTCTGGTTGCCACGGAAGAGGGTGAAGTTGTAGAGCAGGTCGAGCAGGGTCGCCGGGCGCAACAGCCCGGCGACCAGGACCTGCTGCGGGTGCAGGTGTTGCTTGCCCAGCTCGGCCATCACCTGCTGGGGCGTCTGGGGGAAGGTGTCCTTCCACTCCAGGTACTCATCGGCCTCAGCACCCAGCACCCCGTAGCGGGCCTGGTAGAAGCTGCTGGCCACCAGCAGCAGGTTGCTGTGGAACAGCCGCTCGGCCCCCTCTTCCTCGGTGAAGCCGCGCTGGTTGGAGTAGCGGCGGAGCTGCCGGATGGCCTCCTCGAGCGGGCTCTGAAGGTCGGGGCTCTTGCACTCGACCACCACCAGCGGCAGGCCGTTCACGAAGAGCACCACGTCGGGCACGATGTAGCCGCCCCCGCGCGGTAGGTGGGCGGGTTGACGCGGAACTGGTTGATGGCGAGGAAGTCGTTGTGGTGGGGGTTCTCGAAGTCCAGGAAGCGCAGGGTATGGCCTTTGCCGTCCGGTCCGGGGATGGTGGTGCCGTGGATGAGCCGCTCAAGGACCAGGCGGTTGGTCTCCAGGAGTTTGCTGCCCTCCAGCCGCAGCAGCTCCAGCACCGCCGCCTGCACGTCGGCATCGGTCAGCCAGGGGAGCCTGAGTCGGTTGATGCGCCCTACCGCCTCCATGAGCCGCCCCTGCAGCACCGCCTCGCGAAAGTCGGAGCGCTCGGTGCGCTCGGGCAGGTCGGTGTCGCCTTCCAGGTAGGCCCAGCCCATGCGGGTGAGCTGCTCGATGAGGGGTTTCTCGACCTCGCGGTACTCGGTGCTCATGCGCCCTCCCTGGTGCGGTAGGCCTGGTTGGGGTGGTTAGGGTTATGGGGATAACGCATCATGAGGAGGCCCTTGCTCACCATCTGGGAGAGATAGCTGTTCTCCAGGGTCTTGGCCGACCGACCCAGTAACTCGGCGAGCTGCTGCCGCGACAGCTCGGTAACAGAGCAGAGCTCAAGAATGACTCGCCTAACTTCCTCCTTAGGTGCACGCCCTTTCTGGCGTACCGGTCGGGCTAAGTTCAAGAGCAGCCCCCAGAGTAACGGGTCCGAGCTGGAGAGGTCATCCTCAGAATGGGGGTAGCTGCCGGTGAAATGGGGGAAGCTGCCAGGGAAATGGGGGGAGTTACTTCCCCTATTTCCCTTAGCCGGTTCGGCGAGCTGGTAGTACCGCCCCTTGCGCTCGCCCACCGGGACGAGAAAACCCTCCCGTACCAACTTGCTTAGCAAGCGGGTGATGTCAGTAGGGTGGAGGTCGGTAATTTGCTGGAGCCGAGCGTTGTTGACCTGACGCTCCACATAAGCCGTTGCCAAAGCCAGCCGCTCGTTGGCCTCGAGGGCCGCAAACCTCGCCCCGAACATCTCTTGCAAGCCCTCGATGGCCCCTTCAGGGAGCAGGCTCAGCGTGCTCAGCTCGAGCGTCACCGTGTCCGGCCGGAAGGCCTCCACCAGCTTGGGCGTGCGCCAGTGCTGCTCGCGCCAGGCCGAGAGTATCTTGGGCACCCCCGAACCGGCCTGCTCGCCCGCACCTATCAGGCGGAACATCCGCAAGAGGGTGGGGTTGCGCGGGTCGCTGTGGCCGCCCTCGTAGACCTGGGCCAGCGGCACCCGCAGGGTGCCGGGGTTGCGGAAGACGAAACGGTCGGTGAGCTTTTCGACCAGGATGCTGCCGCTGGCGCGGTAGTCGGCGTGGACGAGGGTGTTCACCAGGGCTTCGCGCAGGGCCTCGTGCACCGGCGTCTCGTCCACCCGCCGCCCGCCCTCGAAGCGGAAGGGCACCTTGAGGTCGGCGACCAGCTTGCGGTAGGCCCGGCGGTAGAAGTCGTAGAGGTTGCCCGACCAGGTGCCATCGGGAACCAAACGGTCATCCCAGCGAGGGTCGGGGCCGGGGCTGGTCTTCTCTCGGTAGTCGGGGAAGTAGTGAGGGAAGCGCTCGCGGATGGCCGAGTCACGCCCGAACATCAGCAGCCCGGCCACCGTGAGGCCCTCCTTGCCGCCGTGCCGGTCGCGCTTGTAGGCCTCGAGGCTGCGCAGGAAGTCGGGGGTGCTCTGGGCAGCCCAGGGGTGGTCGGGGCGCACTGTGCGGAACTCATTGCGGTAGGCGGCCAGGCTGTCCGGGTCGAGGTCGTCCAAACTGAAGCCCTCCAGGATGGCCGCGTCGGCGGCCTCCTCCTGGGCGTCGGCTATCATGCGACGGACCTCGGCTTCGTTGCAGCGGTAGTCCCCGGTGTAGTTGCGGCGGTAGGTGCCGCCGAGGGGGTTGGCGCCCACGTAGACCGGGCGCTGGCGGCGGTCGGCACGGGGCACGCGCACCACCAGCACCGTCTTGCCGCCCTCCTCGAGCGGGTACACGTCGGCCTCGCTGAGCAGGTTGGCGCTGACCTTCTGGGGGTTGTTGAGCCCGTTCCACAACTCGGTGCGCACCTTCTCAGGGTTGGCGAGCCCCAGCACCTCGAGGCTCCCGTCCCCCTGCTCGCGCACCCCCAGCACGATGTAGCCCCCCTCGGTGTTGGCGAGGGCCGAGTAGGACTCCCAGAAGGCCCCCGGCACCTCCCCCTGCCCGTCCCGGCCCTGGGCAGCCTTGGCTTCCACGTCCACGCTTTCCCGCAAGAGCTCGAGGTCGGCAATGGTGCGTATCATAGAGCGGTTACACGGCTAGTGTACCGCCTCGGCCTGGGCGGCCTCGGGTTGGGCGAGCGGTACGCGCACCCGCCCGGTGAGGAGGTCTTCCATCAGGCCGCGCTTGAGCTGGTGGAGTTTGGCGAGCTGAGCTTCCTCAGCTTTTAAGCGGGTTTCGTAGCTGTCCAGTAGTACTGCTATTCGCTCCTGCTCATTAAGAGAAGGCATAGGTACAGGAAAGGCCTTTAGCTGCGTTGAGTTAATAGAAGCCAGGTTTGTGGTCTGTTTCGCACTAGCCAAGAAGTACGCTTTGCCGTACGGGGAGGCAAAGATGGCCGCCAAAAACCTAGAATTTAGAAGTCTGGGGTTTGGTCTCACTCGGAAGATGTGGTTCTGATGGAGACAGTTGGGAATTGAGCCGTTCCAGACAGTACCTCGGCCCAACTTATCAAAGTCGCCGCCCTCGGTTAGAGAAAAGAGGGGGCGTGGGGGAGCTATAATCCCCCGGACTTTCAGTCCGTGGGATACATGGACTCCCCCACGCGCTCCGAAGGAGCACATAGCATAGTGGGCGGCGGATGTGCTATCATATGCACGTGC
>NZ_QXDL01000269.1:0-4684 GCF_003574345.1 Calidithermus terrae | reverse complement strand
CCCTATTGGGATCAATCATCCACTGGGGTTGTCCCCGGCCGGGGACGGGCCCGCAGGACGAGCGGATGTCCCCTAGGACGTGGGGCTGTAGTTGGCGTACAGGCCGGGCACAACCCCAGTGGATGATTGATCCCAATAGGGCGTTCAGCTATCGGCTATCAGCTATCGACCATCGACCATCGGCGTACACCGACACTGATATACTCGCCCCAACCATGCAGCAAACCCGCCCGGCTGGCGTCGCGCGCTACTTCGGATTCTCGGCCTACTGGTTCGGTTTCTCCTTTCACTGGTTCTTGTTGCTGCCCCTGCTGATGCCCGCCGACGTGTTGCGTTTCGTGGGGCAGGAGCAGCAGGGCACCTACCTGGGGTGGTTGGCCGGGACTCTGGCCCTCATCCCGTTGCTGTTGCCGCCTTTTCTGGGCATCTGGTCGGACCGGCTGGGCAAGCGGTTGCCCTTCATGGTGTGGGGCACGGCGATCAACGTGCTGGGGCTGGGGGTGATGTTCGTCGCACCCGATTACTGGGTGTACGCGGGGGGGTATGTCCTGGTGCAACTGGGCAACTCGGTGGCCTCGGCCCCGTACGCCGCGCTGATCCCCGACCTGGTGCCCGCGCACGAGAAAGGGGCGGCCAGCGGGGTGATGGGCTTCTTCCAGCTCTCGAGCCAGATCGCGGGCGGGGTGGCGGCCTTCGCGCTGGGGGGCAGCCGCGAGGGGCAGTACCTCGCGATCATCCTGGTGCTCGTCGTGTGCACCTTCATCACCCTGCGCAGCGTGCGCGAGCCCCGGGTCAAGCGCGACGCCGAGCCGCTCGACCTGCGGGTGTTCTTCCGGCCGCACTACGCCGGGTTCCGCTGGGTCTTCCTCACGCGCGCCCTGGTGGAGTCGGGGCGTTACGCCATCCAGCCTTTTTTGCTGTTCTACCTCAAGGACGTGGTCCAGCAGTTCCGCATCGGGCCTGTCGTCCTGCCCTCGGCCGACCTGGCCCTGGCGGCCTTGCTGGTGCTGCTCTCGCTCACGGCGGCCCTCACCGCGATCACCAGCGGGCCCTACTCCGACCACGTCGGCAAGAAGCCGGTGATCTACTTCGCGGGGGCGGTGATGGGGGTGGCCGCGCTGGGCTTCGCCCTGACCCAGAACTTCGCCGTGGCCGCGCTCGCGGCCCTGGTCTTCGGCCTGGGCTACGGGGCCTACGTGAGCGTGGACTGGGCCATGGCGACCTCGGTCCTGCCCGACGCGTCGAAGCACGCCCGGGACATGGGCGTGTGGCACGTGGCGCTGGTGTTCCCCCAGCTTTTTCAGGGGGTGTTCGGCCAGATCCTCGACGCCGGCAACCGGGCGAACCCCAACGGGGGCTACCCCGTCCTTTTCGCCGTCGCCGTGACTTTTTTCGTGTTGGGGACGGTGTTCATTTCCCGGGT
This sequence comes from Calidithermus terrae, assembly GCF_003574345.1. Classification (NCBI taxonomy): domain Bacteria; kingdom Thermotogati; phylum Deinococcota; class Deinococci; order Thermales; family Thermaceae; genus Calidithermus; species Calidithermus terrae. The sequence continues at coordinate 3,261 of NZ_QXDL01000269.1, read as the reverse complement.
CCGGGGCGTGCGGTAGGGGCACTTTCGTGGGTTGAATTCCCCGGCGCTTCCGGTACACTTTCACACTGATGCCCACGCGGGCAGGGGCGCTAGGCCTGAAGCCGAAGGGGGGAGCCCACAGCGTTCGCCCACCCCGCGAGCTGAACCTCAGCTTGGGCCGTGCGGGGGCTTCGCCTAAACCGATCTCACCCTTCACGCACAATGCGGGTGCAAGCTGAGACCTCGAGCCGAAGGAGGTTTTCATGTCTCGTGGAGCAGTGAGCCAGTTCATCAAGCACCACTTCCGCCACTTCAACGCCGCCGCCCTCGTGGACGCCGCCGAGGGCTACAAGCGCCACCTCGACAACGGCGGGGCCATGATGATCACCCTGGCGGGGGCCATGAGCACCGCCGAGCTGGGCATCTCCCTGGCCGAGATGATCCGCCGGGACAAGGTGCAGGCCATCTCCTGCACCGGGGCCAACCTCGAGGAAGACCTCTTCAACCTCGTCGCCCACGACCACTACGAGCGCGTGCCCCACTGGCGCGACCTCACCCCCCAGGACGAGCAGGCCCTGCTCGAGCGCCACATGAACCGCGTCACCGACACCTGCATCCCCGAGATGGAGGCCATGCGGCGGCTCGAGGGCGCCCTCATCGACGAGTGGACCGCCGCCGACCAGGCGGGCGAGCGCTACTTCCCCCACGAGTTCCTGTACCGCGTCATCCGTTCGGGGAAGCTCGAGCCGTACTACCAGATCGACCCCAAGGACTCCTGGGTGGTCGCGGCCGCCGAGAAGAACCTGCCCGTCTTCGTCCCCGGCTGGGAGGACAGCACCACCGGCAACATGTACGCCGGCCACTGCCTCGCGGGCGAGATCAAGAACGTGCACACCGTTAGAGGCGGCATCGAGTACATGATGGTGCTGGCCGACTGGTACGTGGAAACCTCGAAGCAGCACTCCATCGGCTTCTTCCAGATCGGCGGGGGGATCGCGGGCGACTTCCCCATCTGCGTGGTGCCCATGCTGCACCAGGACATGCGCCGCCCCGACATCCCGGTGTGGGGCTACTTCTGCCAGATCTCCGACTCCACCACCAGCTACGGCTCCTACTCCGGCGCCGTGCCCAACGAGAAGATCACCTGGGGCAAGCTGGCCGTGGACACGCCTAAGTACATCATCGAGTCGGACGCGTCCATCGTGGCGCCGCTGGTTTTCGCCATCGTGCTGGACTGCTGAGAAGGACTGCGGAACGTCGAACGTCCAACGCCGAACGCCAGGGGCAAAACGCTAAACGCAAGACGCAAAACGCCGGTAGCTATCGGCTATCGGCACTCCCGTAGGGGCGCACTGTGGTGCGCCCTGGTCCTCTAAAACACCTGTGCCTTGGGGTAGTCCTTCAGCACGCCGCTTTTGAAGCGTTCGAAGTCCTCGGCCTTGATCAGGGCGACGGCGGCGCCGCCGAAGCCCGCGCCGGTGAGCCGGGCGCCGATGGCCCCGTGTTTGCGGGCGACCTCCACGAGCTCGTCGAGTTCGGGGATGGAGACCTCGTAGTCGTCGCGCAGGCTGGCGTGGGAGGCGTACATCAGCTCGCCGAAGCGCTGCACGTCGCCCCGGCGCAGGGCTTCGATGCCCTCGAGCACCCGCGCGTTCTCGGTGACGACGTGCCTCGCCCGGCGGTTGAGGGGCTCGGGCAGGGCCTCGACCCTGGGGAGGTCTTGCAGGCCCACGTCGCGCAGGGCCTTCACGCCCAGCAGGCGGGCGGCCTCCTCGCACTCGGCGCGGCGGGTGTTGTAGCCGCTCTCGGCCAGGCGGCGGGGAACGCCGGAGTCGAGCACCACCACGCGGTAGCCCTCGGGGAGGGGGACGAGGTCGGACTCGAGGCTGCGCGTGTCGAGGAAGAGGGCCTGGCCCGGGCGGCCCGCGGAGGAGGCCATCTGGTCCATGATCCCGCAGCGCACGCCCACGTACTCCACCTCGGCTTTTTGCGCCAGCAGCGCGACCTGCACGTCGTCGAGGGGGAGGCGGTAGAGCTCGCGCAGGGCGCGGATGACGGCGACCTCGAGCGCCGCCGAGCTCGACAGCCCGCCCACCGCCGGCACCTGGCTGGTGACGTAGGCCCTGAGCCCCCCCACCTCGAGCCCGGCCTGCCGCAGCGCCCAGACGCAGCCCGCCACGTAGTCGAGCCAGTCGCCCTGCGCGCCCTCGCCGAGTTCACGGCTCCTGAACTCGCCGAAGCGCTCGGCGTAGGCCTCGACGCGCTCGGAGGGGCTGGCCTCGACCTGGGTCTGGTAAGCGAGCGGGGTGGGGAAGACGAAGCCGTCGTTGTAGTCGGTGTGCTCGCCCAGCAGGTTGACCCTCCCGGGGGCCTGGGCGCGCACCTGGGGTTCGCTGCCGAAGTAGTTCTTGAACATGAGCTTCTCCGAAGGAGGCGTATGGCGTATCGCGGATGGTCTCGGAATCGAGGGTTTACGGTCTAGGGTCGAGGGCCGAGGGTCGGGGCGTACGACGTAGGACGTACGACGTACGGCTCCAGATACCGTTCACCCTTCCATCACCAAAGGCCGCAGCCGCCCGGCGAACTCGGCCGTGGGCCACTCGGGGTCGGGGGTGAGGTTCTCGAGGCCCGCCCCGGTCAGGAGGAAGGTGTCCTCGACCTTGGCGCCGGGGAGGCTGGGGTTGTAGGCCAGGAGCATGCCGGGCTCGAGGCGCACCTCGCTGCCGGGCAGGGCCAGGAACTCGCGGGGCCGCCAGCCCGCGACGCCGCCTTGGTGGTGGTTCTCGAACTCCTCGGCGCGCCCGATCCCGGCGTAGGCCTCGCGCACGGCCTGGGCCACCTGGCCCAGCGTGGCGCCGGGGCGGGAGGCCCCCAGCGCCGCCGCCTCGACCTGCACCACCTGGGTATTCAGCGCCTGGGCCTCGGGGTGGCCGAAGCTGCGCAGGCGGGTAGCGCTCAGGATCAGGCCGTGGCGGCGCCCGCAGACCACGCCCATGAACAAGCGCCCCAGCGGGCGGTTCTTGGGCAGGGGGTGGCGGTACCTGAAGACGCGCTCCTCGCCCGCGACCAGCAGCACCACCGGCTGGATGCCCCGGGCCCATAGCTCCTCGGCGAGGGCCCCGGCCAGGGCCTGCTCGCTCCAGCCGCCCTCGGCGGAGCGCATGGCGGTGCCCAGCGCGGCGGCCAGGTCGCGGCCCAGCGCCCGCGCGCGGTCCTGCTCGCCCGGCGAGAGCGCTACGCGCAGCGGGGTGAGGTCGTGCTGCAGGTCGGTGGGGCCGGGGG
>NZ_QXDL01000268.1:0-4695 GCF_003574345.1 Calidithermus terrae | reverse complement strand
GTGATGACCCACACCGCGTTCTGCAACAGCCCGGCGTGGGCGGCCTCCACCCCGGCCTTCTCGCTGCCGGCCATGGGGTGGCCGCCCACGAAGTTGGGTAGGACGCCCGAAAGGGCTTCCACCACCGGCCCCTTGACGCTGCCCACGTCGGTCCAGAGGCTGTCGGGGCGGGCGTGGGGGGCGAGCTGCCGGCCCACCTCGCTGAGCACGCCCACCGGCGCGGCCAGCACCCCGAGGTCGAGCTCGCCGATCCAGCTTCCCGGCGCGGTGTGCACCTTGTCGGCCACGCCCAAGGCGAGGGCGTCCTCGAGGGCCGAGGGGTCGGGGTCGTAGGCGTGGACCTCGCCCGCCAGGAAGCGCTCGCGCAGGCCCAGTGCCACGCTGCCCCCCAGCAGGCCGATGCCGAAGATGCCGACCTTGTCGAACAGGGGCTTCATGGACGACGCCCAACGCCCAACGCCAAACGCCAAACGCCGAATGCCGGCGGCCAGGGGGATGCAGGGGGCTCAGAACGGGCCGTGTGGCTCATGGAAGGGCAGTTTACCCGTGCCCTTCGGGCTCAGGCAAGCTCGAGGCCCCCCACCATCTCCTTGCCCACGGCGGGCAGGATGGCCCGGACCTTCTTCATCAGCAGGGCGAACTCGTGCTCGTGGAGCTGCTGGGCCGCGTCGGAGAGGGCCTTCTCGGGCTCGGGGTGGGTCTCGACGATGATCCCGTCGGCGCCCACCGCCACCCCGGCCAGGGCCAGCGGGATCACGTAGTCGCGCTTGCCCGCGGCGTGCGAGGGGTCGATCCACACCGGCAGGTGGGTCCAGGACTTGAGCAACGGCACCGCCGAGACGTCGAGGGTGAAGCGGGTGGCCCTCTCGAAGGTGCGGATGCCGCGCTCGACGAGGATCACCTTGAGGTTGCCCCTCGAGAGCACGTACTCGGCGCTCATGAGGAATTCCTCGAGCGTCATGCTCATGCCGCGCTTGAGCATCACCGGCTTGTTGGTCTCGCCCACCGCTTGCAAGAGCGCGAAGTTCTGGGCGTTGCGCGCGCCGATCTGGAGCATGTCGGCGTGCTCGGCGACGAGCTCGACCTGCTCGGGCGAGAGCACCTCGGTCACGACGGGCAGGCCGGTCTCGGCGCGGGCTTCGACGAGGAGGTCGAGGCCCTCGCGGCCCATGCCCTGGTAGGAGTAGGGGGAGGTGCGGGGCTTGAAGGCGCCCCCGCGCAGCATCTGGGCGCCGTGGCGCTTGACGAAGCGGGCGGCGGTGAGGATCTGCTCGCGCGACTCCACGCCGCAGGGCCCGGCGGCGACCATGAAGGCGTTGCCGCCGGTGGACCCGGTGGGCCAGGAGATCACCGAGGGCTTGGGCTGGACCTCGAGGCTCGCGAGCTTGTAGGGCTTGCTGATGGGGATCACTTCGGCTACCTCCGGCAAGGCCCTAAAGTGCTCGAGCAATTCGGGCGTAGGGCCTTTGCCGATGGCCCCGATCAGCGTCGTGGACTCGCCCTCCGAGACGTGGGGCCGGTAGCCCACCCGTTCGACCTCCGCGACGATGCTCGCGATCTCCGCCTGCCCTGCGCCGTGCTTGAGGATGATCAACATGCCTTCCCTCCTTGGGCCGTGCTTGGGGTTGGGGATGCAAAAAAGCCTCCGGGGTTGGTCCCCGGAGGCGTCTGTGCAAGCCCAAATGCGCTATGCCGACCTCACGGGGACCGTAGGCCAATAAAAGTACCCGAAAAAGCGGGCACTGGCTTTGGCGACCCCGTGCGTGGGCATATGCCCAGGAGTGTAAGGGCAGTCTGGATTGCCTGTCAATACGCCCGTGGGACTTGTGGGGCGGGCCTGGGGTGGTTTTGGGTAGGGTGGTTTGGCCGTGTCGGTTCCGCCGACACCCCGCCCACCCCCTCCCGCGTGAGCCGCACACCCCGGCCGGGGCGGGGCGGCACGGCATGAGCGCCCTTCCACGGGGAAGTGGGGCTGTAGTCGGCTTACGGGATGGGCACAACCCCAGTGGATGATTCATCCCAACAAGGCGTATTGCGTATTGCGTTTTGCGTTTTGCGTTTGGCGTACGACGTAGGACGTAGGACGTAGGACGTACGACGCACGACCCAGGACACGCGTCCTGCGTTTCGCGCTCGGCTACCGGCTATCTCCCCGAGCCGCCACGATCGCCAGCGTGCAGCGGGAGATGCAGACCAGCCGGGATTGGTCGTCGCGGATTTCGATGTTCCAGACGTGAGTGGTGCGGCCCTTGTGCAAAGGCGTGGCTACGGCGGTGACCTTGCCGGAGCGCATGGGGCGGAGGTGGTTGGCGTTGATCTCGAGGCCGAAGGAGGTGTGGCCTTCGGGGGCGGCGAGGAAGGCGCCGATGCTGGCGACGGTTTCGGCGAGGGCGACCGAGGCGCCGCCGTGGAGGAAGCCGAAGGGCTGGTGGTGGCGGGGGGTGACCTCCATCTCGGCCACCACGCGCTCGGGGGTGGCTTCGGTGACGCGGATGCCGAGGGTGCTCATGAGGGTTTCGGGGGGGAAGTGGGAGGGGTCCATGTGCGGCATGGCGCCACTTTACGGCGGTGCCGAGCGGCCAGACTGGATGGGCAGGCGCATTTGGCCGTGCGGCGGCGTGACAAGATTGGGCCTGTGGAAACGGTGGTCTTTCTGCCCGGCCTGCTGGCCCCGCCCGCCGGGTTTCGCTCGCTGCGGGAGAACCTCGAGGGCTTGCGCTGTATAGAACTCGCCCCCCACGCCACGCCTGCGGAGGGGCTGGAGGCCTGGCGCGGCGAGGTCCCCCCAGGGGCCCACCTCGTCGCCTTCGCGGAGGCGGCCTGGGCCGGGGCGCAACTGGCGGCGCAGAGCCAGGCTAAGAGCCTGACGCTGCTGAGCCCGGTTCTGCGGGTGGACGCGGCGCTGCGGGCGCGGCTGAGGGCGCTCGAGCAGGCCCTGGGCCTGGGGCCGGAGGCCTTCGTCACGGCGGCCAAGCCCTGGCTGTTCGGGCCGGTGCTGCTCGAGCACGGCCACGAGGCGATGGCGGCCTGGGCGGAGGGCCTGCGGGAGGGGGAGTTGGGGCGCTGGCTGGCGGCCCTGTCCGGTCTGCCCGACGGGCGTAGGGCCCTGCGCGGGCTGCGCTGCCCGGTGCTGGTGGTGATCGGGGCCGAGGACGTGTTCACCCCCAGCCGCTACGCCCAGGAGGCGGTGGAGTGGGTGCCCGAGCAGCGGGCGATGCGGGTGAGCCTCGAGGCCACCGGCCACCTGGCCCCCTGGGAGAACCCCGGCGAGGCGCTGGCGGTGCTCGCGGCCTTTCTGCGCGACGCCGAGGGCTTTTTGCAGGGGCCGCCGGCCTGGCACGACGGCCTGGACGAGCTGCCGGTGCTGTAGGGTGGGGCCGTGTACATCAACCTCTACGGCCTGAACGTGGTCTACGACGACCGGGGGCGCGGGCCGCTGGTGCTGCTGCTGGCCGAGACGGCGGAGCACTGGGCCGACTGCGAGCCGTTGCCCGCGGGTTACCGCTTCATCGTCCCGGACCTGCCGGGGTTTGGCCGCAGCGAGGGCTCGAGCCTGGCCCCCGAGGAGCTGGCCGAGTTCGTGGTGGCCCTGGTCACTATGCTCAACGCCGGGCTTCCCCGGCTGCTGGTGCGCGGGGTGGGGGAGGCGGTGGGGCGGGCGCTGGCCGGGCGGATGGGCCTAGAGCCCCGGCCCTGCCCCGGCCGGGATGCGCTTTTGCGCTTGCTGGATGCGGGGTAGCGCTATACTCGGCTGGTCATGGTGCGGCGTCTGCTGGCGAGTTTCGGCATCGGTTCGGCCCGGGTGGACACCCTGCTCACCTCGCGCACCCTGCGGCCCGGGGAGCGGCTCGAGGGGATCGTGCACCTGCGCGGGGGGCAGGCCGAGCAGCGCGTCTCGGGCATCTACCTCGACCTCATGACCCACGTCGAGCACGACGACCGGCTGAGCGCCCACCGCGTCGCCCGCTTCGACCTGGAGGAGGACGTGCGGCTGGGCGCGGGCCAGGAGGCCGAGGTGCTGTTCAGCTTCGTGCTCCCGCCCTACACGCCGAGCACGCTGGCCCCCGACCCCCGGCGCACCGCCCGCAGCCAGGTCTGGCTACGCACCGGGCTCGCGGTGGCCTGGGGCCTCGACCCCCAGGACTCCGACCCCCTCGAGGTGCTGCCCCTGCCCGCCGTGGAGGTGGTGCTCGAGGGCGTGCGGCAGGCGGGTTTCCGCCTCGAGGGCGTGCGCAACGCCACCCAGCTCATGCTCCAGGGGGCCTGGCTGAGCCTGCCCCTGCCCGTGCTCCAGACCTTCAGCTTCGTGCCCACCGGCGGCTACCAGGGCCGCCTGGACAAGCTCGAGCTCACCCTGAGCGCCCTGGGCGAAGAACTCGAGTTCGTGCTCCAGCTCGACCGGAGCACCTCGGGGCTGGGCGGCCTGATCTCCGACATCCGCGACACCGACGAGTCTGTCCAACGCCTCCGCTTCCCCGCCGACCTCGCCGAGCCGGCGCTCGTGCGCCAGGGCTTGGAGGAGGCGCTCGAGCAGGGCGGGGTTTGATGGGGACGGGATGCTGATAGCTGATAGCCGGGCGGACAGTGCGGGTCGTACGTCGTACGTCCTGCGTCGTACGCCAAACGCAAGACGCCAAACGCCAGACGCCTTGTCACCCCCCTTAGCAAGGGGGGCAGGGGGGGATAAACCCTCCC
>NZ_QXDL01000267.1:0-4730 GCF_003574345.1 Calidithermus terrae | reverse complement strand
GCGCTGGTCCCCCCCCGGACGCTCCCCCGGCTGGAGCTCGCCGCGGGCGTCCCCCCGCACCTGCGCACGCTGGTGGTCATCCCCACCCTCATCACCGACGCGCCGCAGGTCGCGGGCCTGCTGGAGCGGCTCGAGGTGCACTCGCTGGGCAACTCCGACGGCGACGTCCGCTTCGCGCTGCTCACCGACTGGGCCGACGCCGGGGGTGAGACCCTGCCCGGCGACGCGGAGCTGTTGGCCCAGGCCCACGAGGGCATCGGGCGGCTCAACCTCCGCTACGGCCCGCTCGAGGACGGCAGCCCGCGCTTCCTGCTGTTCCACCGGCGCCGGCGGTGGAACCCGCGCCAGGGCTGCTGGATGGGCTGGGAGCGCAAGCGCGGCAAGCTGATGGAGTTCGGCAACCTGCTGCGCGGCGCCGCCGACACCAGCTTCATCGCCACCGGCGAGCACCCGTCCGCGCCGCCGCCGGGGGTGCGCTTCCTGATCACGCTGGACGCCGACACCCAGTTGCCGCGGGGCGCGGCGCTGCGCCTGGTGGGCACCCTGGCCCACCCCCTGAACCGGCCCCGCTTCGACGCGCGCCGCCAGCGGGTGGTCGAGGGGTACGGCCTGTTGCAGCCGCGCGTCCTCCCCTCGCTGGCGGCGGAAGGGGAGGACACCCTCTTCCGCCACGTCTTCTCGGGGCCGACGGGCATCGACCCCTACGCGGGCGCCGTCTCCGACGTGTACCAGGACCTCTTCGGCGAGGGGAGCTATACCGGCAAGGGCATCTACGACCTCGACGCCTTCATGGACGCGCTCGAGGGGCGCATCCCCGAGGACGCCCTGCTCAGCCACGACCTGCTGGAGGGCTTTTTCGCCCGGGTCGGGCTGGTCGGCGACGTCGAGCTCATCGACGACTACCCGGCGCGGTACCCCGCCCACGCGGCCCGGCTGCACCGTTGGGCGCGGGGGGACTGGCAACTGCTGCCCTGGCTGTTCTCCCGCCGCGCCGCGCTCTCGCCGGTCGAGCGCTGGAAGATGCTGGACAACCTGCGCCGCAGCTTGTCGGCCCCGGCGGCCCTGCTCACCCTGCTGGCGGCCTGGCTGCTGCCGCCGGGCACGCCGGCCTCGGCGGGGGTCTGGAGCGGCCTGGTGCTGCTGTCGCTGGCCGTGCCGCCCCTGCTGCCGGCCCTGGGCGGGCTGATCCCCCGGCGCGCGGGCGTCTCCCTCCGCAGCCACCTCCGCCGCGCGGCCGGCGAGCTGACGCTGGCCGCGGCGCAGTTCGCCCTGAACCTGACCCTCCTGCCCGCCCAGGGCGGGTTGATGGCCGACGCCATCCTGCGCACCCTCGGGCGGCTGCTCGCCCGCCGCCGCCTGCTGGAGTGGCGTACCGCCGCCCAGTTCGCCGCCACGGAGGCCTCGAGCTCCCGGCCCCCCGACCGGGGGCCGGCCGCGGGCCCGTGGCTGGCCCTGCTGGGGGCGCTGGGGGTCGGGGGGTTGCGGCCCGACAACCTCCCCCTGGCCCTGCCCTTTCTGCTGCTGTGGGCCGCTTCGCCGGCGGTGGTGCGCTGGGTGGGTCGCCCGCTGGGGAGCGGGCGACCCCGGGCGCTCTCCCCCGCCGAGGCGGGGGAGCTGCGCCGGGTGGCGCGGCGCACCTGGCGCTACTTCGAGGCCTTCGTCACCCCCGAGCACCACTTCCTGCCCCCCGACAACGTCCAGGAAGACCCCATGCTCGTGGCCCGGCGCACCTCCCCCACCAACGTCGGCGTCTACCTGCTGGGCGCCGTGGCGGCCCACGACTTCGGCTGGAGCAGCCGGGGGGCGGCGCTGGAGCGCCTCGAGGCCACCGTGGGCACGCTCGAGCGCCTGCCCAAGCACCGCGGCCACCTCTTCAACTGGTACGACACCCGCGACCTGCGGGTGCTGACGCCCCACTACGTCTCGACGGTGGACAGCGGCAACCTGGCCGGCCACCTGCTGGCGCTCGAGCAGGCCCTGCTGGAATGGTCGCGGGGGGCGCCGCCGCTGGAGCGGGTGTTCGAGGGCCTGCGCGACGAGCTGGGCCTGCTGGAGGAGGCCGCGCAGCCCCTGGGGGACGCCCAGGGCAGCGCGGTAGGCCGCCGCCAGCTCGAGGCCGCCCTGAGAGCCGCGCGGGCCGGGCTCGAGGCGCCCCCCGCGACCGCAGGCGAGGGGTTGCCGCGCCTGCGGCAGCTCCAGGCCGAGGCGGCCACCCTCCTCGACATCGTCGAGGCCCTGCAGGCCGAGGGCCACCTCCCGGGCGACGGCGAGGCGCTGGTCTGGGCGAGGGCCCTCCGGCAGGCCCTCGCCGGCCACCTGCGCGACCAGCAGGCCGGCCAGGACCTCCCCGCCCGGGCGGCGGCCCTGGCCGGGCGGGTGGAGGCTCTGTTCGAGGCCATGGAGTTCGGCTTCCTGTACGACCCCTCCCGCAAGCTCTTCTCCATCGGCTTCGACGCCACCGCACAGCGGCTCGACCCGGGCTACTACGACCTGCTGGCCTCCGAGGCCCGCCTGAGCAGCTTCGTCGCGGTGGCTAAGGGCGAGGCGCCGGTCGCGCACTGGTTCCGCCTGGGCCGGACCCTGGTCCCGGTGGAGGGCTCGAGCGCGCTGGTCTCCTGGTCGGGCTCGATGTTCGAGTACCTGATGCCCACCTTGGTCATGCGCGAGCCGGCGGGGAGCCTGCTGGGGCAGACCTACCGCCGGGTGGTGCGCCGCCAGCAGAGCTACGCCCAGGAGCGGGGCGTCCCCTGGGGCGTGAGCGAGTCGGCCTACTACGCCCGCGACCTGGAGCTCAATTACCAGTACTCGAACTTCGGCGTGCCAGGCTTGGGGCTGCGGCGGGGCCTGGGCGAGGAGCTGGTGGTGGCCCCGTACGCCACCGCCCTGGCGGCGATGGTGGACCCGCCGGCGGCCCTGCGCAACTTCCGCCGCCTGGGCGAGGCCGGGGCCCGGGGGGACTACGGCTTCTACGACGCTCTGGACTACACCCGCGAGCGGGTGCCCGAGGGGAGGCCCTTCGGGCTGGTGCGCAGCTACATGGCCCACCACCAGGGGATGTCGCTGCTGGCCCTGGGCAACGCGCTGCTGGGGGGCGCCATGCAGCAGCGCTTCCACGCCGACGCGCGGGTGCAGGCCACCGAGGTGCTGCTGCAGGAGCGCGTGCCGCGCGACGTGATCGTGGCCCGTCCGCGGGTGCGGGAGCTCGAGGCGGCGGTCCACGCGGGCGAGCTGGCCCCGGCGCTGCGGCGCTTCACCTCCGTCGAGGCCCCGCCCCCCGCGCACCTGCTGGCCAACGGGCGCTACACGGTGATGCTCACCCCGGGGGGCTCGGGGTACAGCCGCTGGAACGACCTGGCGGTGACGCGGTGGCGGGAGGACCCCACCGGCGACGGCTGGGGGAGCTACATCTTCCTGCGCGACGCGCACAGCGGCCAGGTCTGGTCGGCGACCTACCGGCCCACGGCGGTCGAGCCCCAGGCCCTGGAGGTGCAGTTCCACGAGGAGCGCGCGCGCTTCTTCCGGCACGACGGCGACGTCGCGACCACCCTGCAGGTCCTGGTGGCCGCCGAGGACGACGCCGAGATCCGCCGGGTGACACTCAAGAACCACGGGGCCCGCACCCTCGAGATCGAGCTGACCTCCTACAGCGAGGTGGTGCTCGCCCCCCCGGCCGCCGACGCCGCCCACCCCGCCTTCGCCAAGCTCTTCGTCCAGACCGAGTTCGTGCCCCACAAGGGCGCCCTGCTGGCGACCCGCCGCCGGCGCTCGCCCGAGGAGAGCGGCGTCTGGGCGGCCCAGGTGATGGCCGTCGAGGGCGACGAGGCGGGCAGCTTGCAGTACGAGACCGACCGGGCCCGTTTCCTGGGGCGGGGGCGGGAGGTGGGGCAGGCCCGCGCGCTGAGGGACGGCCGCCCGCTCTCCGGGACCGTCGGGCCGGTGCTCGACCCCATCTTCAGCCTGCGCGGCCGGGTGCGCCTGAGGCCCGGGGCGGTGGCCCGGGTCAGCTTCGCCACCCTGGTGGCCCAGACCCGCGAGGCCGTACTCGAGCGGATCGACCGCTACCGCGACCCCGCCACCTTCGAGCGCGAGCGCGAGCTGGCCTGGACCCGCGCCCAGATCGAGCTGCGCCACCTGGGGATCGACCCCGACGAGGCCCTGCTGTTCCAGGAGCTCGCCGGGCGGCTGCTCTACGCCGACGCCGCGTTGCGGCCCTCGTCCGAGGCGCTCTCGCGCAGCAGCCTGGGCCAGCCGGGCCTGTGGAAGCACGGCATCTCCGGCGACCTGCCCGTCGTGCTGGTGCGGGTGAACCCGGGCGACGCGCGGGCGGTGGTGCGCCAGGTCCTGCGCGCGTTCGAGTACTGGCGGCGCAAGCGCCTGGCGGTGGACTTGGTCATCCTCAACGAGCAGCCGCCCTCCTACCTGCAGGAATTGCAGGGCGACCTCGAGGCGCTGGTGCGGATGAGCCGGCCCGCCTCCGGTCTCGAGCAGCCCCAGCCCCGCGGGGACATCTTCGTGGTGCGGGCCGACCGCCTGGATGAGGCCGACCTGAGCCTGCTGAACAGCACGGCGCGGGTGGTGCTGTGGAGCGGCCGGGGCAGCCTGGCCGAACAGCTCTCCCGGGCGCGGCCGCCGCGGCAGGGCGGGGGGCTGAACCCGGCCGCCGCGCGGGAGCCCGCCGGCGTCGCCCCACGGGGGCGGACCCCCGCCCCGGTCTTCCAGGGCCTCCTGCC
>NZ_QXDL01000266.1:0-4780 GCF_003574345.1 Calidithermus terrae | reverse complement strand
GACCGCGAGCGCGTCAGCGAGATCGGGCGCATGGGCGCCCGGGCCCGCTGGGGCGACGACGAGGACTACGAGGACGGCCGGGGCGGGCGCGGGGGCCGCCGCCTCGGCGATGAGGCCGGTGGACTCGCCCAGCAGGCCCTCGAGCCGGGCGATGTGGACCTCGAGGTCGGTGGAACGGCCCTCGGCGGTGGCGAGCATGAGCTGGATCGCGCTCACGCCCTCGGCCACGCTCGAGGCCAGCTCGCCGCTCCAGGGGCGCTGGCCGTCGCGCACGAGCACCAGCAGGTCCTCGAGCTTGTGCGCGAGCTTGCCGATGGGGGTGCAGCCGACGGAGTAGGCCGCCCCCTTGATGGTGTGCAGCGCGCGGAAGAGCGCGGTCACGTCGCCTTCCCCGCCCTCCCCGGCCAGGTGCTCCAGCGCGTTCTGGGCGGTGTCGAGGTGCTCGAGCACCTCGGGGGCGAAGAACTCCCAGATGTCGGGGTTCTCGCGGAAGAACTTGTGCAGCTCCTCGCGCAGGCCGGCGCTGTAGGGGGTGTGCTCCGGCGCCTCGCCCTCGCCCATCTCGGCGTCGGGGTCGCCGGGGGTGTGCACCACCCAGGCCTCGGGGTTGGCGAAGGCCAGGTCGCGCAGCAGGGCGGAGGCCCCCAACCGGCTGAGGTTGAGCCCCACGTCGCCCTCCTGCCCCTTCTGGGCGATGCTGTCGAGCGCGTCGCAGATGCAGGCCGAGGCCAGCCCCACGAAGCGGGTGAGCTGGTCCTGCTGCTCAGGGGTGAGCCGGGGCGCGCCCTCGAAGAGGCGCTCGAGCAGCCCGGCGAGGCGGGAGAGCTGGGGGAAGTTGTACAGCCCCGCCGAGCCCCTCAGGCGGTGGGTCACGATGACCAGCGGCTCAAATTCCTGGCGGGCGAGGTAGTCGGGAATCTGCTCCAGCGCCAGCACGGCCTCCCAGGCTTCGGAGAGGAAGCTCTGGAGGAGTTCGGGTATCGGGCTTGACATGGCGTCCTTTAGGCCAGGCGGAAGCGGCTGAGGCTGCTCTGAAGCTGCTCGGCGAGTTTACGCAACTGCTGGGCGGCTTCCTGGCCCTGCTGGCTTTCGCTCTGGGTCGATTGGGCGGTCTCGGCGATGCTCTGCACGGCCTCGTCCACGAGCTCGATGGACTTCACCTGCGACTGGGCGTAGCTCGAGATCAGCGCGGCCAGCCTCGACGACTGCTCGGCGAGCTGCGCGATCTCCTTGAGGCGGCCCTGGGCCTGCTCGGCGCTGCGGTACTGCTGCTCGACGGTGTAGGCGCCCTCGAGCACCGCGCTCACGGTGCGGTTGATCTCCTGCTGCACGTCGGTGACGATGTCGCTCACCTGGCGGGTGGCCTTGGCGGAGTCCTCGGCGAGCTTGCGGATCTCCTCGGCCACCACCGCGAAGCGCCGCCCCAGCTCGCCCGCGCCCGCTGCCTCGAAGGTGGCGTTGAGCGCGAGCAGGTTGGTCTGGGAGGCGAAGTCGGCGAGGGCGTCGGCGACCTCCGAGATCTGGGCCGAGCGGCTGGAGAGGCCCTTGATGCTCTCGGCGATGCCCTGCATCTGCTCGCGGATCTGCCGCATCCCGGCCAACGTCGCCTCCACCGCCTGCTCGCCCACGCGGGCGGCCTGCAGGGTCTGCTGGGAGGCCTCGGCCGAGGAGGAGGCGGTCTGCGCCAGGCTCTGCACGGTCTGGGCCACCTGGCGGGTCTGGCCGCGCACCTTGAGCACCTCCTCCGCCTGCGAGGCGGCCGCCTGCGAGACGTGCGCGGAGGTGTTGGCCATGCTGCGCGCGCCCTGGCTGACCTCCTGTGCGGTCTGCTGCACGTCCTGCAGCAGCCGCGCGATCTCCTCGGTCGCCAGGTTCACCGCGTCCACCACGCTGCCCAGAACGTCCTGGGTCACGGTCCCGCGCTTGGTGAGGTCGCCCTGCGCGATGTCCATGGCGACGCGCAGGAACTCGGCGATGTTGGCCTGGAGCTGCTCGCGCTCGTAGCGCTCGCGGTCGCGCTCCTCGGCGGTGCGCACCAGGCCGCGCAGTTGCACGATCGACTGGTCGAGGGTCTGGCCGAGCATCCCCAGCTCGTCGTTGGTCTTGACGTCGGTGGTTTCGGAGAGGTCCCCCTGACCGATGCGGGTGGCCACCTTCACCAGCCGGTTGACCGGGCGGAACAGCCGGCCGAGCAGGAAGGCCGCCACCAGCAGCACCGCCACCGCCACCACCGAGAAGCCCAGCGCCAGGGCCAGCGCGGTCTGGTTGGCCTTCTGCACGATCACGCTGCGGTCGATGCCCACGAACACCCGGCCCAGGCTGCCCACGATGGGGGCCTGGTGCTCGAGGATGTCGCGGTAGTCGCGGCCGATGATGTCGGTGTAGTTGACGCGGCGGGCCGGGAGGTCGGAGGCGCGGGCGCTGTCGATGACGGGCTGGGGGATGTAGGAGCTGCGGATGCTGCCGCCCTTGAGGCTCACGTGGGCGATGCTCGAGCCGAAGACCTGCCCGCCGGCGTCGAGCACGAAGATGTAGGTGACGTTGGGGATGGGGGCGAAGTCCTCGATGCGCTGCTGCACCGCGGCCTGGTTGCCCGCGAGGATGTCGTCGTCGATGCTCGAAGCGATCGAGCGCGCGATGGCCTCGCCCTTGGCGCTGAACTCGGCCTCCAGGCTCTGCTGCAGGGTGATGGCGCTGGCCACCGAGGCCGCCGCCAGCAGCAGCAGCAGCGGGAAGGCCAGCAGCAGCAGGATGCGGTGGCGGATGCCGAACCGGATCCTGGGGACCGCGCCGTAGAGCGTCGGGCGCGGGTCGGGCTTGGGCTTTTGTTTGGCCACTTGCATAGGCTCTCCCACAGGTTAGCTGGGCAGGCGGAAGCGCGAGAGGTTGGAGCTGAGCTGGTCGGCCAGCTTGCGCAGCTCCTCGGCGGCCTGGCGGCCGCGCTCGCTGTTGTCCTCGGTGGCCTCGGCGGTCCCGGCGATGGAGCGCACCGCCTGGCTCACGCGCTCGACGTTGTGCACCTGCTGCTGGGCCACGCCCGAGATGGCCTGCACGAGCTTGGAGGACTGCTCGGCCAGGTGGGCGATCTCCTTGAGCTGCTCGCTGGCCTCGGTGGCGATGCGGTAGCCCTGCTCCACTTCCTTCGTACCGCCTTCCACCGAGATCACCACGCCCTGGATCTCGCTCTGGATGCCCTTGATCAGCGTGCCTACGCGCTGGGCGGCCTGCGCGGAGGACTCGGCCAGCTTGCGCACCTCGTCGGCCACCACCGAGAAGCGCATCCCCGCCTCACCGGCGCCCGCGGCCTCGATGGCCGCGTTGAGCGCGAGCAGGTTGGTCTGCTTGGCGATGTTGGAGATGGTCAGCGCGATCTCCGAGATCTCCAGCGAGCGGTCGGAGAGGCCTTTAATGCTCTTGGCGATGCTCTGCACCTCGCGGCGGATGCTCTGCATGCCCGAGAGCGTGGCGGTGAGGGCTTCCTGGCCCTTCTGCGAGGCCTCGAGCGTCTTGGCGGCGGCCTGGGCCGAGATGCCCAGCGTGTCGGACATCTGGCGGATGGACTGCGTCACCTCCAGGGCCTGGCCCTGGGCCTTCTGGGCCTCGTCGGCCTGCACCTTGGCGCCCTCGAGCACCGCCGCGGTCACCTGGTTGAGCTGCTCGGCGCCCTGGTTCACGCGCTCGGCCACCTTCGCCACGTCCTTGAGCAGGTAGGCGATCTCCTCGACCGTGAGGTTCACCGCGTCCACCACGTTCCCCAGCACGTCCTCGGTCACCACCCCGCGCTTGGTGAGGTCGCCCTGCGCGATGTCCATGGTGACGTTGAGGAACTCGGCGATGTTCTGCTGGAGGATCTGGTTCTGGCGCATGGCCTCGGCGTCGGCCTCGGCCTTGGCCCGGAGCTGGGCCACGGCGTCGTTGAAGACCGCGCCCAGGGTGCCGATCTCGTCCTTACCGCGCACCTTCACCACGGTGTCGAGCTTGCCCTCGCGCAGGTCCATGGCGCCGCGCTCGAGCGCGGCCAGACGGCGCGTGGTGGCGCGCGTGATCGCGAACACCGCCAACAGCGCCAGCAGCGTCGCCACCACCAGCGTGATCAACATGCTGCGCAGCGCCTCGCCCGAGCGGGCCAGCGCCGCGTTGTTGATCTCCAGGGCCAGCGCGTCGTTGGCGTTGATCAGCTCGCGCAGGTAGCCACGCAGGGAGATGTACTGGTAGGCGACCTCCTCGCCCAGCTTGAGGTCGGGCCGCCCGGCCTCGATGCTCTGGTAGAAGCTGTCGAAGGCCTTACGGGCGTCGAGGTAGCGCTCGTTGACGGCGTTGAGGGCGTTAAGCTCGGCGTCTTGCAGCTCGAGCCTGTTGCGCGACTTCAGCAGGGCGGCGATGTAGTTGTAGTTGCTGCCGCTCACCCAGTCCTGGTTGTAGCGGTCGATGATCTCGTCGGCGTTGCTGATGGCGCGGGCGGCCAGCTCCATCGCGGCGCGGCGCTCGCCGATGTCGGCCTGGGGCACGCGCGCGCGCTCGACGTGGCGGATGAGGTCGGCGTAGTAGATCTCGGCCTTGTGCACGTTCGAGAGGCGCACCAGCATGCCGCTGTAGAGGTTGTCCAGGTCCGAGCGCATCGCCTGGAGGCCGCGCAGGCCGGAGAACACGATACCGGCGGCCCCGACGGCCATCACCAGCACGATCAGGGCGATCTTCCAGATGAAGCGCAGGTTGCTCAGGAAGCCGCCGGAGGTGCCGCTCTTCTGGGCGGCGGGGGCGGGTCTGCGGGGGAAGAGAC
>NZ_QXDL01000265.1:0-4808 GCF_003574345.1 Calidithermus terrae | reverse complement strand
GGGAGGGCGGGGGCGCGAGGCTGGCGGGCACCGCGCGGCACTGGTAGACGCGCTGCTTCTTGTCAACGGCGGCGAAGAGGCCCGAGCTGTTCTCGGCGGTCTCGCTCGAGCCCAAGAACAAGTAGCCGTGGGGCCGCAGGGCGAAGTGGAACAGCTCCAGCACCCGCTCCTGCATGTCGCGGTTGAGGTAGATGAGCAGGTTGCGGCAGACGACGAGGTCGAGGCGGGAGAAGGGGGGGTCGCGCAGGACGTTGTGCGGCGCGAAGAGCACCAGGTCGCGCACCTCCTTCCTCACGCGGTAGTTGCCGCCGTCCTTCACGAAGAAGCGGTGCAGGCGCTCGGGCGGCACGTCGGCGGCGATGGTCTCGTCGTACTGGCCTTCGCGGGCCGCGCGGACGGCCTCCTCGTTGATGTCGCTCGCGAAGACCTGCAGCCGCGGGGCGTCGGTGAGGGTCTGGGCGTACTCGCTCAGCAGGATGGCGAGCGAGTACGCCTCCTCCCCCGTCGCGCAGCCGCAGCTCCACACCCGCACGCTGTCGGCGGGGCCCTTGCCGGCGAAGAGCCGGGGGATGATCTCGTGCTCGAGCACGGCGAAGGCCTCCTTGTCGCGGAAGAAGTTGGTCACCGTGATGAGCAGGTCGCGCAGCAGCGCCTGCACCTCCTCGGGCCTCTCGCGCAGCAGCTCGAGGTAGGCGCCCAGGCTGTCGAGCTCGTGCACCTGCATCCGCCGGCCCACCCGGCGCAGCAGCGTCGGGCGCTTGTAGCTGTTGAAGTCGTGGCCGGTGCGCACCCTGAGCAGCGTGAGGATGTCCCGCAGGGTCCCCCCGGAGGCCCCGGGCGGCGGCTCGGCCTCGGGGGGCTGGGCCCTGGGCTCGGCGAGGCCCAGGCGGCCGGCGGCCTGCACGACGGCCAGCAGCTTCTCCGGCAGCTCGGCCGCCGGCAGCACGACGTCGACCATCCCGGTGCCGATGGCGCTGCGCGGCATCCCGTCGTACTCGGCGTCCTCGGGGCTTTGGGCCATGACGATGCCGTTGCGCTCCTTGACCCGCTTGATCCCCAGCGTGCCGTCGGTGCCGGTCCCCGAGAGGACCAGCGCGACGGCCCGGCTGCCGTAGGCCTCGGCCAGGCTGCGGAAGAAGAGGTCGATGGGCACGCGCCGCCCCCGGACGAACTCGGGCTCCTCGAGGCGGATGTGGCCGTCTTCGATCGCCAGGTGCTTGGCGGGCGGGATGACGTAGACGTGCTCGGGCTCGATGGCGACCGTCCCGGTGATCTGGGTGACCGGCATCGGCGTGCCGACCTGGAGGACCTCGGCGAGGTGGCTCTCGTACCCCTCCGCGAGGTGCAGCACGACCACGAAGGCCATGCCGTTGGCCGGGGGCATGGCCGCGAAGAACTTCTTCAGCGCGTCGATCCCCCCGGCCGAGGCGCCGATGCCGACGACGACGAAGCCGTTGTCTTGGGGAGGGGGTGAGTCCGGGTTGTCACGCTTGGCCGTCTCGTCCATGGCGCTCATGCCCCTTGCCGCCGCTCTACTCTAAGCCCGCCGGCCCCGGGCCGCAAACCGGCCCGCGGTTAGCCCTCCTCGCGGCCGGGGGAGAGGCCCGCGGCCGGGGCCGAGGTCTCGTGCGAGAGCACGGCCCGCCTCACCAGGTCGGCCTGCTGCTGCGCGGCGTGGGCGTGCAGGCGCAGGGCCTCGGCGAGCTCGAGCTCCCCCGCCTCGCGGGCGTGCCGGGCCATGTGCGCCAGCAGCAGCTCCTTCTCCTGCACGGCGCGCAAAGCGCCCCACAGCGCGTCCTCGGTCCCCTCGACGACCTCCTCGAGCAGGCTGCCGAGGGTGTAGGCGTGCCCGGTGTGGCAGCGGAAGCGCACCGGCCCGCCGCCCCTGAGCCGCACCAGGCTGCCGTGGCACTCCGGGCAGGTGAAGGGCGAAGGCTCGCCCAGCCTCAGGACCTCCGCCTCGAGCGCCCGCTCCCCCAGGGCGATCCTCCTCTCGATGCCCAGCTCCTCCGACACCGGCGCTCCCCCTTTCTCCTCCACGCCCTCCCCGGCCAGCCGCGCCAGGGCCGGCGCGATGCGCGCGACCTCGAGGCAGTAGTCCACCTCCACGTAGCGCAGCGCGCTCTGCGGCATGGAGGGCACCTCGGCCTCCGCCGGGTCCTGCACCACGGCCACGCCCCCGCGGTCCTTGATCGCCCACAGCCCCGCGGTGCCGTCGTCGAGGGCCCCGGTGAGGATGACCCCCACCACCCGCGCCCCGAAGGCGTAGGCGGCGGAGCGGAAGAGCGGGTCGATCGCCGGGCGCACCCGGTTCTCCCGGGGGCCCCGGGTGAGCCGCACGTGCCCCGGCTCGAGCACGAGGTGGTGGCCGGGCGGGGCCACGTAGACCCGCCCGGCCGTGACGGGCTCGCGGTCGAGGGCGTGGCTCGCCGGCAGCGGCCCGGCCTTCGACAGCAGCAGGGGGAGGATGGACTCGTGGTGCGGCGAGACGTGCAGGACTATGAAAACCGCCGCCGGGAAGCCCGCGGGCAGCCCGCCGACGAGCGTCTGCAGGGCCTGCAGCCCGCCGGAGGAGGCCCCGATCACCACCACGTCGCGCCTGGTCATCACCCTTCCCCGGGTCCCGCGGTGCGGCCCGGCGGGCGGGCCCCGTGCCGTAGGTTCTGATAGGTTCGGCGATGAATCTGAGCACCGGCTGAGGCGGGGGCAAGGCCCGCGGGCGGCGTCAGGGCCTTCCCCAGCCCGTGCCGGGCGACGCCGGGCGCTGTGCAGCGCTGGCGTACAGCGCCCCCGCCATGACCGGCAGCCCGCGGGGGAGTGGCCGACCCCGAAGGGCTGAGGCCCCGTCGGAACGCTGTACGACGGGCCGGCGCCCCGTGTACGGGCATGGCCCGTCGCCTGAGGCGGTGTATATTCTGGAAATGTTCGCCCTGGCCCGCGGCCTTACCCCTCGCCCGCGCCCCCGAGCCCCCCGAGCCCCGCGAGGCCCGGCTGGGCCCGCGCGCGCCCTTCCTCGAGCCCGCCGTGGGGTCGCGCCTTCAGCGGGGGCGGGGCGGATGGACCGCGCCTAGACCCTCGCCCTGCTAGCCTGGTGGCAAGCGGTGGCCTTGACGTTCTTATGTTTTCATCATAATCTCTATGAGGCCAATGTTAACGACGTAAGGAGCCCCCTGTGAGCCTCTCGTGGACCCCCGATCAGGTACTCTCCCTGGCCCCCGACGGCAGCTCCGCCAAGTCCGGGCGGGAGCTCTCCAGCCCCGCCAAATGGGTCAGCTTCGCCCGCAGCGCCGACGAGGGCGCGCTGTGGGGCGAGTGCCAGGGCAGCGGCAAGCTGCCCTACCAGACCCAGATCGACCTCTCCGGCAGCGCCCCGACCTTCAAGTGCACCTGCCCCAGCCGCAAGTTCCCCTGCAAGCACGGGCTGGGCCTGCTCCTGATGTACGCCGCCCGGCCCGAGGCCTTCGCCGCCGCCGAGCCGCCGGTGTGGGCGGCGGAGTGGCTCGAGGGCCGCCGGAAGCGCGCCGAGGCCAAGGCCGAGAAGGCGGCCAAGCCCCCCGCGCCCAAAGACCCCCACGCCCAGGCCAAGCGCGAGGCGGCCCGCGAGAAGAAGGTCGCGGCGGGCGTCGCGGAGCTCGGCCTGTGGCTGCGCGACCTGGTGCGCGGCGGGCTGGCCCAGGCCCCCGGCAAGCCCTACAGGTTCTGGGACGACATGGGGGCGCGCCTCGTCGACGCGCAGGCGCCCGGCCTGGCCCGCATGGTGCGCGAGCTCGCCGAGCACACCGGCGGCGAGGGGTGGCAGGAGCGGCTGCTGGAGCGGCTGGGCCGCATCCACCTGGCCGCGCAGGCCTACGCCCGCCTGTCCAGCCTGCCCGAGCCCCACCAGGCCGACGTCCGCGCCGTCGTCGGCTTCACCCAGCCGCAGGAGGAGGTGCAGGCGCTGGAGGGGGTGGGGGGCACCTGGCTGGTGATGGGGCAGGCGGTGGCGCAGGAGGACAAGCTGCGCGCGCGGCGCACCTGGCTGCTCGAGGAAAGCACCCACCGCTACGCGCTGCTGCTGGAGTTCGCCTTCGGCAAGAACGCCTTCGCCGCGCCGCTGCACCCCGACAGCTCCTGGGAGGGCGAGCTGGCCTTCTTCCCCGGCGCCTACCCCATGCGGGCGGTGCTCAAGTCGGGCCGGCCGCGCTACGACTACAGCCTCGCCACCCTCGGCGGCGACACCGCCGCCGGGCTGCTCGACGCCTACAGCGCGGCGCTGGCCGCCAACCCCTGGACCGAGCGCATCCCCGCCACCCTGACCGCGACCTTAGAGCCCTTCGGCGACCCCTCGCGCTGGACCCTGCGCAGCCCGGAGGGGGCGCAGCTGCGGCTGCACCCGCGCTTCAGCTACCACCACGGGCTGCTGGGCTACGCCGGCGGGCAGCCGGTCCACCTCTTCGGGGAGTGGGACGGGGAGGCCTTCCTGCCGCTGCGGGCCTACGCCGAGGGCGAGCAGCTCCTGCTCAACCTGCCCCACCAGGAGGCGCCCGAATGAACGTGTCCGAGTACTGGAAAGCCCTCACCGCCGCGGCCCTTCTGGGCACCGAGCGGCAGGAGCCGCCGAGCGCGGCGCTCACCCCGCTGGCCCCGGCGCTGCCCGAGGGGGCCGGCCGGGAGGAGGCCCTGCTCGACGCCGCGGCCGCCGCGGCCCTCTACCGGCGCGGCGGCCGGGTGCTGCCCGCCAGGTCGCCCTTCGGCGAGCCCGCGTGCATGACCGCCTCGAAGCAGCGGTGCTGCTCGGCGGTGGGCTCGGCCCAGGCGTCGGGCGGGGC
>NZ_QXDL01000264.1:0-4811 GCF_003574345.1 Calidithermus terrae | reverse complement strand
GTGGATTATGGCTCGTGGTAACCCCACCCCTGCCCACCCCGCTGGCGGGGAGGGTTTATCCCCCCTGCCCCCCTTGCTAAGGGGGGTGAAGAAGGGGCGGCTTGCGTTTTGCGTTTTGCGTTTGGCTTTTTGCGTACGACGTACGACGTACGACGCACGACCCGCATCCGACGTACGACCCGCGCCCCGCGCCCGGCCATCGGCTATGGGCTATCAGCGTTCAGCGTCCGACATCCCCCCATCGGCCACCGGCAGTTCAATTCCCCTCTCACAAGCGGCTAAGATGGTGCAGGTATCTTTGCGCCATGAAGCGACTGGGTCTTTTCTTACTTTTATTGCTGGGCCTGGCCCTAGCCGCCCCCATCGAAGATGTGGAGGTTCGCGGCGGGGACACGGTTTTGCAGGCCCTCGCCCGTATCGCGCTGCCCTTCGGGGTGGGGGATGAGCCGGGCGACCTCGAGGCCGCCCGCAAGGCGGTGCTGGACACCGGGTATTTCAAGGACGCCAAGGTGCGGCTGGAGGGCAACAAGCTCATCGTGGAGGTCGTGCCCAACCCGCCGGTCGAGAGCGTGACCGTCGAGAGCAAGGTCTTCCCCCAGGCCACGCTCGTACGCTTCCTCGAGACCCAGTTCGCCATCGGCCCGGAGGTCACCTACAACGCCAAGAAGGCCCGCGAGGCCGCCGACGGGCTGGCGCAGGCCTACCGCCAGCAGGGCTTCCCCTTCTTCCCGGTCATCAACGTCAAGGCCGAGGAAGGCAGCAAGGGCGTCAAGCTCACCTTCAGCGTCGAGGAGAACCCCGAGCTGAAGAAGGTCGAGGTGGGCGAGGCGGCCTACGTGCCGCGCGACCGCCTGCAGGCCATCTTCAACACCATCCCCCAGGACGGCCGCTTCGACGTCCAGCGCTACATGGAGGCCGTCAACCAGGCCAACCAGCTCTACAACGCCGCCGGCTACCGCGGCAGCGGGGTGGACACCGAGCAGACCCAGTTGCAAGACGGCACCCTCAAGGTGGCCCTGCGCGAGCTTAAGGTGGCCGAGATCCGCGCCGAGGGCCTCGAGGCCGGCGACCTCGGCCTCAAGGCCGGCGACCCCTTCAACTACGACAAGCTCCTCGACAGCGTCAACGCGCTGTCGCGGCGCCTGGAGCGCAACATCGAGCCCCAGCTCGAGCTCACCCCCGCCGGCGTGCGCATCACCCTCAAGCAGGGGGCCGAGCGCTACGGCCCCATCACCGAGGTGCGCGTCGAGGGGAACACCGCCTTCCCCAAGGAGCGGCTGCTCGAGCGCGTCCGCCTCAAGCCCGGCGACATCTACAACCCAGCGCTCGCCCAGGAGGACTTCGGGCGCATCCTCAGCCTCTACCGCGAGGCCGGTTACGAGATCGTCGCCCAGCCGCAGATCCGCTTCCAGGACGGGGTCTACACCCAGACCATCCAGGAGATCCGCATCGAGGGCTACGAGATCAACGCCGGCGAGAACCCCCGCACCCAGCGCGAGACCATCCTGCGCTACCTGCCCCAGCCCGGCACCCTCTACTCCGTCGCCGCGCTGCGCTCGGGCCTGACCAGCATCGTGCGCAGCGGCATCCTGGCCGAGCCGCCGCAGGTCAACCTCAAGCAGGGCTCGGCCCCCGACAAGGTCATCGTGACGCTGGGGCTCAAGGAGGCCCGCACCCTGCAACTCCTGCCCACGCTGGGCTGGAGCAGCATCGAGGGCTGGTCGGGGAGCCTGCGCGTCGCCGACACCAACCTCTGGGGCCTGCTGCACAACGGCAGCCTCGAGCTCTCCTTCGGCCAGAACGACGCGGGCGACCCCATCTCCTTCAGCATCTCCTACCAGATCCCCTGGCTCTACGCCGACTTCGCCGACTTCAAGGAGGTCAGCACCTCGGTGGGCGTCTCGCTCTACACCGTGCCCAGCCCCAACAACCCCCTCCTCGACGCCAACGACAACAAGACCGGCTGGGAGTTCACCGAGCGCAAGACCGGCTTCCGCGTCGGCATCAGCCGCC
The DNA here is from genome assembly GCF_003574345.1 of Calidithermus terrae. NCBI lineage: Bacteria > Thermotogati > Deinococcota > Deinococci > Thermales > Thermaceae > Calidithermus > Calidithermus terrae. The sequence continues at coordinate 2,798 of NZ_QXDL01000264.1, read as the reverse complement.
CGCTCTCCAAGGACCTGCCCAACCTGCGCCTGGGGCTGGGGCTGCGCTACGAGTACGTGGTGCCCAAGCTCGAGACCGGCAACGCCCCCAAGCCCTGCAGCGACCCCGACGCCCCCGACAACTGCACCGACCTCAGCGAGGACGAGGCCCGGGCCCTGATGGAAAAGCCCTACGGCACCTTCCGCCTCGAGGGCAACGCCTCGTACGGCCAGGTCAACAACCCCCGCTTCCCCACCCAGGGCTTCAGCACCGACCTCCAGACCGCCTTCGGCATCACCACCACCCAGGGCGAGTCGGCCAAGACCTTCGTGCCCTTCTCCATCACCGGCAAGACCTACTTCGGCCTCGACGGCGCAGGCCGCCAGGCGATCGCCCTGCGCCTCTCGACGGGCGTGGTGCTGGGCAACCCGCCCGAGAGCCAGCGCTTCTTCCTCGGCGGCGCCGTGGACGACCTCAGCACCCTGCGCGGCTACGACCCCCGCACCCTCAGCGGCATCTACCTGCTGTCGGGCGGGGTGGAGTACCGCTACGACTTCGGCCTGAGCCCCAGCGGCGCCGGCACCAACATCTACGCCGTGGCCTTCACCGACTTCGGCAGTGCCTGGGGCCCCAGCGACCCCTTCGGGCTCAAGCTGGGCTACGGGCTGGGCCTGGTGGTCGAGCTCGACGTGCTGGGCGCGCTGCTGCCGCCCTTCCGCGTGGAGTACGGCTTCAGCCCGGAGAACCCCGGCGGCAAGTTCTACTTCCGCTTCGGCTCCTGGTTCTAGCCGTCCCGCTTGACCGGGGCCTCGAGGGGTTGCCTCGAGGCCCCTTCCTTGCACTCTGGCCCAGAACCGGCCTTCGGGTTGTATGCTGGAGCGCGGCCGGAAAGCTGGGCAGCAGGACCAGAGGGTGCTGCCACCGGGCATTTCCTCGCTTAGTGAAGGTTGGAACGTATGAGGTTAATGCACGCTCATTCAAGCCTTAAGAAAGCCTCAACACAGGGTGAGGCTTTTCTTAGGAAGTGGGTATCATGGGGCCGATGAAGGCCTTCCCGGCGGCGCGGGGCATGGCCCTCGAGGACAGCGTCGAGGGCTTCTGGGAGCGCTTCGCGGCGCACGCCCAGGAGTGGCCCATCGCCCCGGAGCCCTTCGGTAGCCCGATCCTCGAACTGCTCACCCCCTCGGGCATCCTCCACGCCTTCGACCGGGGCTTCACCCCGGCCCCGCGTAGCCCCGTGCGGGTGGTGCTGCACGGCGTGGTGGAGTCGGCTGAGCCCGCCGAGGCGGGCGGCATCAGCCACCTGGGCGGGGGCCGCTACGAGCTGCGCGGCCGGGTGGTGCGGGCGCTGGAGCGCGGGTTCTACCTCTTCGCGGTGGGCAGCCCCGAGGTGCTGTTCGTGCTGGCCTCGAGCCAGCCGCTTGAAGCCGAACAACCCCTGGCGGTCCGGCTGGCGCCGCCTTTGATGGCCTTCCGACCCTAGCCATGGCGAACAGCACCTGCACCCGCTGTGGTCACGCCAACCCCCCGCAGGCCGACTTCTGCGTGCGCTGCGGCACCCCGCTGCACCCGGCCTACACCCAGGAGCGGCGCTGGGTGACGGTGCTGTTCTTCGACCTCTCGCGCTTCACCGAGTACCTGCTGGCCCACCCGCTCGAGGACACCTGGCGCACCGTGGACGGCGCCTTGCAGCAGGCCGCCCAGGAGGTGCGTAACCGCGGCGGCACCGTGGACAAGTTCTTCGGCGACGGCATCCTGGCGGTCTTCGGGGCCCAGCGCAGCCAGGACAACGACGCCGAGGCCGCGCTCGAGGCCGCCCGCAGCATGGTGGCCTCCAGCCCGCTGCCGGCGCGGGTGGGGGTGGCGAGCGGGCTGGTGCTGCGCACCCCGCTGGGCGGGGGGATGGCGGGCGACCAGACCGTGCTGGGCCCGGCGGTGAACCTCGCCCAGCGCCTCTCGGCGGCGGCCCCGCCGGGGGAGGTGTGGTGCGACGAGGTGACCATCCGGCTGGTGCCGCGCGCGCGGGTCGAGGCCATGCCCGCCCAGGTGCTCAAGGGCTACGCCGAGCCGCTGGCCCCGCTGAGCTACCTGGGGCTCAGCGAGGAGCCCCAGGAGATCGTGGGCCGCGAGTACGAGCTCGCCCAGCTCCAGGCCGCGCTCGAGGCCGTGCAGCGCGGCCAGCCGCGGCGGGTGGTGATCCACGGGCCCATGGGCATCGGCAAGAGCCACCTGGTGCAGCACTTCCTGCGCGGCCTGCCCAAGGGGGTGCGCGGGCTGCTCGCGCCCCGGGTGGGCACCTCCACCGCGCTGCGGCAGGCCATCCGGCAGGGCCTCGAGCCCTTCGTCAAGGGCAGCTTAGCCCAGTGGGTGCAGGGCATGGACCTCAACGAGCCCAGCGAGGCCGCGCTGGCCTACACCCTGGGCCTCACCGACCAGCCCGACCTCGAGCCCCGCGACCTCGAGCGCTACCTCATCCAGGGCTGGCGGGCGGCGCTGGAGATGCTGGCCCAGCAGTCGCCGCTGGTGCTGGTGCTCGAGGACCTGCACTCCACCGAGCCGGCCATCCTCGAGTTCACCCGCCAGGCCCCCGAGGGGCGGGTGCTGATGGTGATGACCGCGCGCCGCAACCGCTGGTCGCGCGGCCCCGACCTGCAGATCCTCGAGCTCGCCCCCCTCAGCCTGCAGGACTCCGAGCGGCTGGCGCGCGCCTGGCAGCCGGCGCTCGAGCCGCGGCGGGCCCTGACGCTGGCGGGCCTGAGCGCGGGCTTCCCGCTGGTGCTGCGCGCGCTCATCACCCACCCCCAGGGCGAGCCCGAGCC
>NZ_QXDL01000263.1:0-4833 GCF_003574345.1 Calidithermus terrae | reverse complement strand
ACCCAGCAGCTCCGGGTCGCCGCCGCCGACATGTACCCCCCGCAGCGCCGCAGCGAGGGCATCAGCCTGGTGCTGATGGGGTCGCTGCTGGGCGCGGTGCTCTCCCCGCTGATCGTGGCGCTGGCCGAGCGGCTGGCGGTGGAGGTGGGCCAGTCCCCGCTGGCGGTGGCCTGGTTTTTGGTGCCCCTGTGCGTGATCCCCGCCTTCGTCCTCACCGCCCTGGTGCGCCCTGACCCCAAGCAGATCGCCCTGCGGCTCCAGGAATACTACCCCCACCTCCCCGCCGGGGGCCCGGCCCACGCTGCCGTAGGCGCAGGCTCGAGCACCCCCCGCAAGATCGCCGTCTGGGCCGGCGTCGCCGCGCAGGGCCAGATGGTGATGCTCATGGCGATGACCTCGCTCGCCCTGCACCAGCAGGGCTGCAGCTTCAACCTGATCTCGCTCTCGGTCACGCTGCACGTGCTGGGCATGTTCGCCTTCTCCTGGCCGGTGGGCCGCCTGACCGACCGCGCCGGCCGCAAGCCGGTGATGCTGGGGGGCCTGCTGCTCTCCGCGCTGGGCGCGCTGCTGGTGGGCTTCACCCACGAGTACCTCACCATCACCCTGGGCACCTTCCTGGTGGGCCTGGGCTGGTGCGGCACCTACAACGGCGCCACCACCGTCGTCGCCGACACCACCGCCCCAGGCGAGCGCGGCCGCGCCGTCGGCGTGCTGGACGTATGGTCCAACGGCGCCGGCGCCGTCCTCCCCATCCTCGCGGGCTTCCTGGTGGAGGGCGTGGGCATCTGGGCCATCGGCCTCGCGGGCGTGCTGCTGCTGATCTACCCCGCGGTGATGGTCTCGAGGCTCGCCGAGGTCAGCCCGGGGCGGTACGAGGGCTGATACCCGGTTTGGGTGGATAGTCTCCCGATGGGAGAGTATCCACCCCGACCGAAGGGAGTGCCCTGGGCTTCACAAAGATGTACCTCTGGCAGATTTGAAAAGTATCTTTGTGAAGCCGGTATGAGGTGCCGGGAATTTGGGTAGGGACGACCCGCGGGTCGTCCCTACAGCGTCTGGCGTTTTGCGTCTCGCGTTTGGCGTATTGCGTACGACGTACGACGTAGGACGTACGACCCGCGCCCCGCGTCCGGCCATCGGCTATCGGCCATCGGCCACCGACAGAAACCCCGTGAGGATCTCCTCGACCTGATCGGTCTCGATCAGGAAAGCGTCGTGCCCGTGCGGGCTCTGGATCTCGCGGTACTCGCCGCCAGAAAGCAGCGCGCCCAGCCGCACCTCGGCGGCGGTGTAGAGCACGTCGGTGTCGATGCCCACCCACAGGCTGGGGGTGCTGCGCAAGCGGCCCAGGGCGGCCTCGAGGCTCCCTCTTCCCCGCGCCACGTCGTGGGTGTCCATGGCGTTGGAGAGGGTGAGGTAGGCGTTGGCGTCGAAGCGGCGGATGAACTTCTCGCCCTGGTAGAGCACGTAGCTCTCGCCTTTGGCCGGGCTGTCGTTCCAGCGCAGGTTGAACGACTCCGGCGAGCGGAAGGAGAGCATGGCGATGGCCCGCCCGAGCTGCAGGCCCAGGGGCTGCTCGCTGTAGTAACCGCCGCGGTAGGCGGGGTCGCTGAGCACGGCCTCGCGGGAGAGGCGGTTGAAGGCGCGGGCCCAGGGGCCGTGGACGCTGGGCGCGGCCAGCACCACGAGCTGCCGCACGCGCTGGGGGTAAAGCAGCGCGAACTCGAGCGCCACCATCCCCCCCAGGCTTCCGCCCAGCACCGTGACCTTCTCGATGCCCAGGTGGTCGAGCAGCCGGGCCTGGGCGCGGGCCATGTCGCGCACGGTGATGGCCGGAAATTCCGGGCCGTAGGGCTCGCCGGTGAGGGGGTTGCGCGAGAGCGGCCCGGTGGAGCCGTAGCACGAGCCCAGGTGGTTGGCGCAGATCACGAACTTCTGACCGGAGTCCAGGACGCGGCCCGGCCCCACCAGCGCGTCCCACCATCCGTCGGCGCCGAAGGCCTGCTCGAGCGGGCTGAGCAGCCTGAGGGTGGGCTCGTCGTAGGTGCCGGCCAGGTGGGCGGAGCCGGTCCAGGCGTGGAAGACCAGCACCGCGTTGTCACGGGCCCGGTTGAGCTGGCCGTAGGTCTCGTAGCGCAGGTGCAGCTCGGGCAAGAGGCCGCCCTGCTCGAGCCCGAACACCTCGCCCGGGGCGGTCAGGCGCACGGTCTGGGGCTGGGGCGGGGTGACCCGCCCCCTCGAGCGCGGCGGCTTGTAGAGCAAGGCCTCGTGCTCGCCCCAGGTCTCCCGGATCAGGTCGCCCCCGGGGTCGAGCACCACGCTGGTCGTGCTCACGGCCTTGGCCTCCTTTTTGCCCCGCTCAAACCCCCACCGGGGCCCGCAGCGCCTGCTTGAGGTCGGCCTTGAGGTCCTCGGCGGCCTCGAGGCCCACGCTCAGGCGCACCAGCTCGGGGCTGACCCCGGCGAGCACCTGCTCCTGGGCGCTGAGCTGGGAGTGGGTGGTGGAGGCGGGGTGGATCGCCAGGGTGCGCGAGTCGCCCACGTTGGCGAGGTGCGAGACGAGCTCGAGGCGGTTGATGAAGCCCTTGGCCGCCTCGTAGCCGCCCTTGAGCCCGAAGGTGAGCACCGCGCCCGGCTTGCCGCGGAAGTACTTCTGGGCCTTGGCGTGGCTGGGGTGGTCCTCCAGGCCGGGGTAGTTGACCCAGGCCACCTCCTCCTGCTCGCGCAGCCAGTGGGCGATCTCGAGGGTGTTTTGCACGTGGCGCTCGGCCCGCAGCGAGAGGGTCTCCAGGCCCAGCAGCAGCACCCAGGCCTCGAAGGGGCCCAGCGCCTGGCCCTGGTCGCGCAGGCCGTCCACGCGGGCCTTGAGGATGAAGGCGAGGTTGCCGAAGGCCTTGGTGAGCTCGAGGCCGTGGTAGCCGGGCTGGGGCTGGGTCAGGAGCGGGTAGCGGCCGTTGTCCCAGTCGAAGTTCCCCCCGTCCACGATCAGCCCGGCGATGGCCGCCCCGTGCCCGCCGATCCACTTGGTGCCCGAGTGCACCACCACGTTGGCGCCCCACTCGAGGGGCCGGAAGAGGTAGCCCCCCTGCCCGAAGGTGTTGTCCACGATCAGGGCCACGCCCTGCTCCCGCGCGGCCTCGGCGATGGCCTCGAAGTCGGGGATGTTGAGCGCGGGGTTGCCGACGGACTCGATGAACCAGGCCCGGGTGTTCGCGTCGGTGGCGGCGACGAAGTCCTCGGGGCTCTCGGCGCGGCTGGTGAAGCGGGTCTCGATGCCCAGGCGCGGCAGCGTGACCTTGAGCTGGTTCCAGGTGCCGCCGTAGAGGTTGGGCGTGGCGACGATGTTGTCCCCGGCCTGGGCCAGGTTGGTGAAGGCCAGGAACTGCGCGGCGTGGCCCGAGCTCGTCGCCAGGCCCGCCACCCCGCCCTCGAGCGCGGCGATGCGCTTCTCGAGCACGTCGGTGGTGGGGTTCATGATGCGGGTGTAGATGTTGCCGAACTCCTGCAGCCCGAAGAGCCGCGCCGCGTGGTCGGCGTCCTTGAACTGGTAGGAGGTGGTGGCGTAGATGGGCACCTGGCGGGCGCCCGTGCTGGGGTCGGGGCTGTAACCGGCGTGGAGCTGCAAGGTCTCGAAGCTGAGCTTCTTGGACATGAAAAAACCTCCAACCGCAAGATTTGGGGCGGGACGGTCCCAAGGGGGACCTGGCTGGAGGTTTCAAAGGCGAAACCCCCATTCCGATGACGGTTCTCTACCGGAAGGGGGTTCACTGTGCCTAGCGAACGTGCACCCTTCTCTCATCTTCCTCCGGGCGTTTCCCCCGCCTGGAGTCGGAATTGGCACCTTTGCACTCGTGTCCGGTGATGAAACGAACACTCCTGCGGGTTGCCGCGGCATCTTCGGGCCGAATCCCTCCGCCGCTCTGGATAAGAGAACGTGTTATGTCTCGGTTGTCGCCGCGCCCCGGCGCGGTTAGTTGGGAGTGTAGGCGAGAGGGGGCGGGGATGTCAAGGGAAAGGCCTGATTCCCGACGCCGATAGCTGATGGCTGGACGCCGGGCGCGGGTCGTACGTCGTGCGTCCTACGTCGTACGCAAGACGCAAGACGCGAGACGCCTCGGCCCTCGACCCTTGGCCCTAGACCCTAGACGACGGCCTCGAGGGCCGGAAATGGGTGATCAGGGCCTCGAGCACGCTGTCTGACGGCTTGCCTACGGGCAGGAGGCCGATGCCTGTTCCGGCGAGGAGGAGCTGGCCCTCGAGTTCGTCGGGCTTGAGGCGGGTCTCGGTCACGCGGAGGCCCAGGGTGGCCGCGTGCTCGGCCACTTTCTGGCGGGTGACGCCTTCGACCCCGCCCGGCAGCACGCACAGCTCGCCGGCGCGGTAGAGCAAGGGGCTGGTGCGGCTGCCGTCCGCGACGTGCCCCTCCGTGTCGAGCAGCAGGCCCTCGAAGTGCCCGGCGCGCTCGGCCTCGAGGCGGGCGATCTCCTCCTCGGAGACGTCGGCGGGCTCGGCCCGGGCGCGGGTGGCGGCCAGGTAGCGCCACAGGCCGTAGGCCAGCAGGGCCAGCCCGATGAGGGGCGAGAGCCAGACCCACAGGGTGAGGCCCTGCTTGGGCGGCTCGTAGAGGATCCAGGGGCCGTAGCGCTCGACGAAGAACTGCCGGATCTCGGCCTCGCTCTTGCCCTGGGCCAGTTGCTCGGCGATCAGGCGGCGCATCTCCTGCGCCACGCCCGAGTTCGACTCGCTCGCCGACTCGCCCTGGCACACCGGGCAGCGCAGGCCCTTGGCGATGCGGAAGACCTCGGGGGAGAGGTCGGGGGGCGGGGCGGTCTG
>NZ_QXDL01000262.1:0-4966 GCF_003574345.1 Calidithermus terrae | reverse complement strand
CTGGGGAGGAGGGGGTTGACGAAGGTCTTGGGGGGTTGGCTCGAGGCGCTCATGAGCATCAGAAACAGCAGGGTCAGAAGGGGGAGGGGCTTGGCTGGCATCTTTATCCTTCAGGCTACGGCCTGTCGCAGGCTCTCGAGCAGTTCTTCATCCAGCAGGGGCCGGACCGAGGCGCCCACGTTCTGCTCGACCTGTTCGGGGGTTTTGGCTCCCGGGATCGCCGCTGAAACCGCCGGATGGGCCAGCACGTAGCGCAGGGCGAGCTGGCTGAGGTTCTGGCCGGGTCCCACCCACTTGCGCAGGCGTTCGACTTTGCCCAGGCTCTCCTGGAACCAGGCCTCCCGGGGCCAGTCCTTGCGGATATCCCCCTCGGGAAAGCGGGTTTGCGCCGAGAATTTGCCGCTCAGAAGGCCCATGCGCAGCGGTCCTCGGACCACTACCCCGATGCCGTGCTGCTCACAGTACGGCAACAGGCCGGCCTCGGACCTGCGGTTGAGCAGGCTGTAGTCGAGCTGGACCACGTCGAGCCCTCCGTGCTGGTTGAAGTGCTGGACATGCTCGAGGCTATCGGTGGAAACCCCTACCGCCCTCACCCGCCCCTCGGCCTTGAGCCGGGTAAAGGCGGCCAAAAAAGCCTCGGTTTCCTCGTGCTTGTCCCACCAGATGTGGTCGAAGTAGACGTCGAGGTAGTCGGTCCCCAGGCGTTGCAGGCTGGCTTCGAAGGCCCGGATCACCTTCTCGGGGGTGTCGTAAACCGGCTCCCTTTTAGGGTCGCGGTGGTGGCCCATCAGCCCGCCCTTGCTGGCGAGGATGACCCTCTCCCGCTTTCCCCGGACGGCCTGGCCCACCAGCCGCTCGCTGCGACCGTCGCCGTAGACGTCGGCGGTATCGATGAAGTTGACCCCGAGCTCGAGGGCGCGCTCGAGGGCCCGCAGCGAGGTCGCGTCGTCCACTTCCCCCCAGGCGTCACCCCCGATGGCCCAGGCCCCGAAGCCGATCTCCGAAACCTCGATCCCGGTCCGACCCAGTTGCCTGTAGTGCATGCTGAACTCCTCTCCGAGAGACCAAAACCCCTGCCGAGGGCTCACTCCTTCATCCCGGTGAGCGCGATGCCCTGCTCGAGGTAGCGCTGGGCCAGCAGGTAGGCGACGAGCACGGGGATGGCGGCCAGGGCGGTCCCGGCCATCAGCTTGCCGTACTCGGTGACGTAGCGCTGGGAGAAGGAGGTGAGGCCGACGGGCAGGGTCTGCATGTCGGGGGAGGTGGCGACGTAGAGCGGCCAGACGTAGTTGTTCCACGAGCCCATGAAGCTGAACACCCCCAGCGTCACCAGCACCGGCACCGACAGCGGCAGGATCACGAAGAGCAGGATCTGCAGGCTGTTGGCCCCGTCCATGCGGGCGGCCTCCTCGAGCTCGCGCGGCAGCGTGGAGAAGAACTGCCGCAGCAAGAACACCCCGAAGGCCCCGGCCACCCCCGGCCAGATCAGGGCGTGGTAGGTGTCGATCCAGTTGAACTGCAGCATCATGATGTAGGTCGGGATCAGCGTCACGATGCCGGGCACCATCATGCTCGAGAGGATGAACCAGAACCACGTCTCGCGCCCCTTGAAGCGCATGCGCGAGAGCGGGTAGGCCGCCAGCACGCACAGCGCGACGTGCACGAAGGTGAAGGCGAAGGCGGTGAACAGCGAGTTCCAGGTCCAGCGCAAGAGCTTGCCGTCGGGCGAGTTGATGATCTCGTCGTAGTTCTCGAGGGTGGGGTTCTTGGGGATCCACTGCACGGGGATGGAGATGGTCTCGGCCTCGGGCTTGAACGACGTCGAGAGCATCCAGTACAGCGGGGCCAGGAAGATGACGGCCAGGAGGGCCAGGACGATGAAGCGCGGCAGGTCGCGGACGCGGCGCCAGCGGGGGGTGGCGCGGGGGCGGGAGTACCGATCGGAGCTCACCACGTCAGCGCTCCCTCGAGGCGTTGAGGTCCTTGACCATCAGCCGGAACTGGATCACGGTGAACACCAGCATCAGCGCGCCGAAGACGAAGGCCATGGCCGAGGCGCTGGAGAGCTGGTAGTTGCTAAAAGCCTCCTCGGTGATGTACATGATCACGCTCTGGGTGCTGCGGGCGGGGCCGCCGTTGGTGATGACCTGCGACTGCCCGAAGAGCTGGAAGGAGGCCAGCACCGTGGTCACGGTGATGAAGAGGGTGGTGGGGGCCAACAGCGGCACCGTGATGTGGCGGAACTTGGCCCACGGGCCCGCCCCGTCGATGTCGGCGGCCTCGTAGACGCTCTGGCTGATGCCGCCGAGCGCCGCGAGGTAGAGCGTCATGTTGAAGCCCACCGTCCACCACACCGTGCCCACGATGATGGGCACCCAGGCCCAGCCCTCGGTGGTGAGGAACTGGATCACCGGCAGCCCCCAGAACTCCTGGCGGATGACGTTGACCAGGCCGCTCTGGTTGTCGAACATCCAGCGCCAGAGGATGCCCATCACCGAGACCGAGAGGATGCCGGGCATGAAGAAGATGGCCCGGAACACCGCCCGCCCGAAGATGGGCCGGTACAGCAGCACCGCCAGCCCCAGCGCCGCGCCCACCAGCAGCGGCGTGCTGACGAGCGTGAAGAGGGTGGTGTTGAGCAGGCTCTTCCAGAAGAACTGCGACTGCGGGGTGGAGGGGTCGAAGAGGTTGCGGTAGTAGGTGAGGCCCACGAACTCCTGCTGGCCGCCCAGCAGGTCCCAGCGGTGGAAGCTCACCCATAAGCCGTAGCCCACCGGGTAGACGATGAAGACGAAGAAAAACACCGCGTGGGGCAGCAGGTAGAGGTAGGGGACTAAGGGGTTGGAGTCGTCGAGGGCAAAAAGCCTTCCGCGCCGTGGGCTCGAGTCGGACGCGCGGGTCATTCGCACCTCCAAGGTGGGGCAAGAAGCCGGGGTTGCCGGCTACGGGCGGGGCGGGAAAGGGCTCGAGGCGCCGGAGCCTTGAGGGGTGGGCCCCCACCAGGAGGAGGTTGGTGGAGGCCCAAAGCGAGGGGGGTTAGCGGAAGTTGGGTCGGGCCTGGGCGATCTGCTTGTTGGCCTCGTCCACGCCCTGGTCGAGGGCCTGCTTGACGGGCTGCTTGCCCAGGTAGGCCCGCTCCCACGCGCCGTCGAAGGGCCCGAGCACCTGGCCGCCCCAGGGGAAGCCGCTGGTGGCGTAGATGCTGTCGAGCTTGTCGAAGATGCCGGCGATGGGCTGGTTCTCGAACTTCTTGTCCTGGGCCACGGCCCGCACGGTGGGCAGGCTGCCGGTCGAGGTCCAGGTCAGGTTCTGCGGGGCGGCCGACATCCAGTTGATGAACTCCATGGCCGCGGCGCGCTTGTTGGGGTCGTAGCCCTGGCGCTGCACCGGGAGGGTGAGGTGGCTCGAGCCGCCCCAGGTGGCGTCCTGCTTGTTGCCGATGCGCGGGGGGAAGGCCACGCCGAAGGAGAAGTTGGGGGTCTTCTCGAAGCGGTCGAGGTACCACTGGCCCGAGGGGAAGAAGCAGACCTTGCCCTGGCTGAAGGCGGCGAGCTCGGCCTCTTCGGTGGAGTTGGCGCGGGCGACGTTCTCCTTCTGCACCAGGTCTACCAGGAACTGCACGGCCTCGACGGCCTCGGGGGTGTTGAAGCTGGCGTTGAGGTCCTTGTCAACGAGGCTGCCGCCGTTTTGCAGGATGGCCGAGTAGGCCATGCGCGCGCCGACCCAGTTGTTGTAGAGGCTGATGCCCCAGGTCTCGAGGTTCTTGCCGTCGAAGCCGGCCTGGCCGGGCTTGCGGCCTTCCTTGTCGGTGGTGCAGGCGCGGGCGGCGGTGAGCAGCTCGGCGCGGTTGGTGGGCACCTTGCTCACGCCCATCTTCTGCATGAGGGCCTTGTTGTAGAACATCACGTAGGCCACCGCCGAGATGGGCACGCCGTAGCTCTGCCCCTTGTAGCTGGCGGTCTCGAAGAGGGGCTTGAAGAAGCGGTTGGTGTCGATGTTCGCGCTGCGGTACATCTGCGGGGTGATGGGCGTGAGCGCGCCGCGGGCGATGAAGCGGGTGATCTGGTCCTCGTTGACCACCACCACGTCGGGGGCGCGGCCCGAGGCGACGAGGGGCTCGAGCTGGTTCCAGGTGGTGCCCCAGGGCTGGGCGGTGGCCTTGACCACGATGTTGGGGTGGGTCTCGTTGAAGCGCTTGACCAGGTCCTCCATCACCGGGCGGTCGGGGCCGGTGAAGCCGTGGAGGTAGGTGATCTCCACCTTGGGGCCGGTGTAGCTCGACTGCGTCTGCGCGAGGATGAACCCGCCCGTGCCTAGGGCGCCCAGCAGGAGCGCCAAACCGATCTTGCCTTTCCTGTTCATCTTTCCTCCTTACACCGAAACGGCGGCCTTGCGTTGTTTGTCCAGCCAGCGCCGGGAATAGCCCAGCGGGTTGGCTTCGTCGTAGGGCTGTGCGGGCCCGCGGGTGGCGCGGCACAGCCGGTCGAGGTCGGCTTTAGGAGTGCGGTCGGCGTAGAGCAGACCGTTCTTCTCCTGGAAGGTGTCGGTGAGCTGAGTGTAGCAGAAGCCGGCCAGCCCCTTGCTGCGGTGCACGGCCTCGAGCAGCGCGCTGTAGTGCTCGACGAAGCCCTCCGCGCTCTGCGCGCGGCTGTAGCCCCAGCCGTCGCCCTGCGAGAAGGCGATGCCGCCGAACTCGGTGAGCAGCGCCGGTTTTTCCCGCCACTCGAAGCCCTCCAGCGCCAGGCGGCGCCCGCCGGGGCGGAAGGTCTCGGCGGCCTTCTCGAGGGCCTCGAGGTCGGCGTAGCGCCGCACGACCACCTCGGGGTCGGGGGTGTAGTCGTGGACGGCGAAGACGTCGCCGGCCGGCTGCTCCCAGCCGTCGTTGGCGCTGACGAGCCGGGTGGGGTCGTGGGCGCGGGTGAGGTGGTAGAGGCCCCTCACGAAGTCGCGCTGGGCGGGCTGGGTG
>NZ_QXDL01000261.1:0-4967 GCF_003574345.1 Calidithermus terrae | reverse complement strand
CCCTCGGGCCAGGCCCCCGCCCGTTTCACGCCTCCTCCTCGAGCTGGGCCAGCAGCGCCAGCGAGAGGGGCTCCAGGGTGACGCCCCCGCCGCCGTTCACGCGCTCCTCGCCCGCCTCGAGCTCCGGCCGCGCGGTGTCGAGCAGCACCTCCCACTGGGCCTCGGGGGCGAAGGCCGGCATCCGGAAGGTCACGGCGTCCCGCCCGCCGTTGAGCAGAATCAGCAGGTTGCGGTCCTGGATGGGCCCGCCGCGCTCGTCGGTGATGTTGTCGAGGTGCCCGTTGAGGTAGACCCCCAGCTCGTTGACGTCGGGGGCTTGCCACTCGGCGTCGGTCATGTCCTCGCCGCTGGGCTTGAGCCAGTGGATGTCGCGGATGCCCTCGCCGCGGATGCTCTGCCCCTGGAAGAACTTCGGGCGGCGCAGCACCGGGTGCTCTTGGCGCAGCCGCACCAGCCGCCGGGTGAAGCGCAGCAGCCCGCGCTGGCGGCGGTCGAGCTTCCAGTTGACCCAGGAGACCTCGTTGTCCTGGCAGTAGGCGTTGTTGTTGCCCTGCTGGGTGCGGCCCATCTCGTCGCCGCCCAGGATCATCGGCACCCCCTGGCTCAGCAGCAGCGTCGCCAGGAGGTTGCGCTTCTGCTTCTCGCGCAGGGCGTTGACCTGGGGGTCGTCGGTCGGGCCCTCGACGCCGAAGTTGAGGTTGTGGTTGTGCTCGTCGCCGTCGCGGTTGCCCTCGCCGTTGGCCTCGTTGTGCTTCTGGGCGTGGCTCACCAGGTCGTTGAGGGTGAAGCCGTCGTGGGCGGTGACGAAGTTGATGGAGGCGTAGGGGCGGCGCCCGCTGTGGCTGTAGAGGTCGCTCGAGCCCGACAGCCGGTAGGCCACCTCGGCCACCCCGGTGTCGAAGCCGTTCCAGAAGCGGCGCACCGAGTCGCGGTACTTGCCGTTCCACTCCGCCCACAGCACCGGGAAGTTGCCCACCTGGTAGCCCCCCTGGCCCAGGTCCCAGGGCTCGGCGATGAGCTTGACCTGGCTGAGCACGGGGTCCTGGTGGATGATGGTGAAGAAGCTCGAGAGCTGGTCCACCTCGTGCAGCGTGCGGGCGAGCGCCGCGGCGAGGTCGAAGCGGAAGCCGTCCACGTGCATCTCGGTCACCCAGTAGCGCAGGCTGTCCATGATGAGCTGCAGGGTGCGGGGGTGGGGGGCGTTGAGGGTGTTGCCGGTGCCGGTGTAATCGACGTAGTAGCGCGGGTCCTGCGGGCTGAGCCGGTAGTAGACCGGGTTGTCGATGCCCTTGAAGGAGAGGGTGGGGCCTAGGTGGTTGCCCTCGGCGGTGTGGTTGTAGACCACGTCGAGGATGACCTCGATGCCGGCGGCGTGCAGGGTCTTGACCATGGCCTTGAACTCGCGCACCTGTCCGCCCAGCACGCCCGAGGCGCTGTAGCTGCACTCGGGGGCGAAGTAGCCGATGGTGTTGTAGCCCCAGTAGTTCGAAAGGCCCTTCTCGACGAGCAGCCGGTCGTGGACCTTCTGGTGCACCGGCAGCAGCTCCACCGCGGTCACGCCCAGCGACTTCAGGTACTCGACCACCGGCGGCGAGGCCAGCCCGGCGTAGGTGCCGCGCAGGTGCGGGGGCACCTCGGGGTGGCACACGGTGAAGCCCTTGACGTGGATCTCGTAGATCACCGAGCGGTGCAGCGGCGTGCGCGGCGGGCGGTCGTCGCCCCAGGGGAAGGCGGCGTCGCTGACGACGCACTTGGGCACGAAGGCCACGCTGTCGCGCGAGTCGGGGGCTAAGTCGGCCTTCTTGTGGCCGATGCGGTAGCCGAAGGGCACGTCCGACCAGCGCACGTGGCCGCTGATGGCCTTGGCGTAGGGGTCGAGGAGCAGCTTCTTGGGGTTGAAGCGCAGGCCGCGGCCGGGGTCGTAGGGGCCGTAGACGCGGTAGCCGTAGAGCTGCCCCGGCTGCAGACCCGGCACGTAGACGTGCCAGACCTGGTCGGTGTGCTCGACGAGGCGGATGCGCTCGGCCTCCTTGGTGCTCTTGGGCGAGCTGAACAGGCACAGCTCGACCGCCTCGGCGTTCTCGGAGAAGAGGGCGAAGTTGACCCCGGTGCCGTCCCAGGTCGCGCCCAGGGGGTAGGGGGTGCCGGGCCAGGTGCGGTGCAGGCTCACGGGGCGGCCTCGAGGTGCAGCATCGCCACCGGGAAATTAGCCAGCAGCTCCGAAAGCTCGATCGTCGCGTTCACGGTGAATACTTCCCCGGTGAAGAGGTGGTGGTAGCGGCCCTCGGGCAGCTCGAGCCGGGTCCCGTACCAGGGCTCCGCGCCCAGCGCGGGCGCGTCGGCCCCGGCCGACAGCCGCACCCACAGCCGCGGCGCCACCGCCACCAGCCGCGCCCCCCCGGCCTCGCGGGCGAAGGCCACCGCGTGGGCGGCGGCCGGCCCGTCGGCCTCGAGGGGCCGGTAGGCCCCCTCGAGGTAGACCCCGGGGTTGGCCCGGCGGTGCTGCAGGGCCTGGCGGGTCACCCACAGCTTGACCCGCCCGTCGGGCCAGCCCGCCAGCAGCTCCCGGGCCAGCCCCACGCCGGGGTGGCGCCCCTCGAGCCCCCCCAGCAGCGCCTCGAGGCGCGCGAAGTCCACGGGGCGGCGGTTGTCGGGATCGACGAGCGAGAAGTCCCACGCCTCGTTGCCCTGGTAGAGGTCGGGGACGCCGGGCGAGGCGTACTTGAGCACGGTCTGCGTCAGCGAGTTCAGCATCCCGTACGCGGCCACCTTGCGCCGCAGCGGCTCGAGGAGGGCGAGGAACCTGGCGTCGTCGAGCACCGCCCGCACGAAGAGCTCGAGGGCCTGGTCGTAGGCCGCGTTGGGCGCGACCCAGGAGGTGTGGACCTTGGCCTCCTTGGCCGCCTTGGTCATGTAGGCCACCAGCCGCTCGGGCAATTGGGGGTCGGGCCGCAGCGGCCACACCCCCAGCAGGGTCTGGTAGAAGAGGTACTCGTCGTTGCGGCCGGGGGCGGCCTCGCCCTCCACCGCCGCCTTCTTGGCCTTGTTGTGCCGGGCCCAGGCGAACACCGCCCGCCGCCACTCCTCCGGCAGCTCCGACAGCACCGCCAGCCGCGCGCGCACGTCCTCCGAGCGCTTGGTGTCGTGGGTGGAGGTGGAGATCATGGTGTGGGGGAAGCGGGCGGCGCGGGACTGGTTCTGGCGGTGGAAGGCCTCGAGCGAGGTGCCGAAGCGCGCGGGCTCGCCCCCCACCTCGTTGAGCGCCACCAGCCGGTTGTAGCGGTAGAAGGCGGTGTCCTCGAGGCCCTTCGCCATCACCGGCCCGGTGAGCTGCTGGAACTTGAGCACGAAGGCCCGCGCCTCCTCGCCCAGCTCGGGGGTCTCCAGCAGCAGCAGGCGGCGCAGGAACTCGAACACCGAGGCCTCGGCGGTGGGGTTGCGGCGGCGGGCGGCGCGCACGGCGAGCTCCACGGCCTCGCGGTCGTGCTCGTCGGGGCGGAGGGTGTCGGGCCGGACGTAGGTGCGGTAGACCCCGAAGGCGGCGATGGCCTCGCGCAGCGCCTCGGTGAGCGAGCCCAGCGTGAAGTCGCGGTAGTGGCGGTGGCGCTCGGAGAGCCGCGCCAGGCGGTGGGCCAGCACCTGCAGCTCCGAGGCCAGCGAGCTTTGCAGGATCAGGCGCTTGGCCTGGTAGACGGCCTCGCCGTAGCGCGGCTTCTCGCCGGTGAAGCGGTGGTAGGCGTCGGTGAGGGCGCGGGCGTTGGCGCCATCCACCAGCAGCCCGGTGGCGGCGTTGAGGAACTCGTAGCCGGTGGTGCCGTGGATGGCCCAGTCGGCGGGCAGCGCCTCCTCGGGGGCCACGATCTTCTCGGCCACCACGTACAGCCCCGCACCCGGCCCCTCCTCCCGTTGGGCCAGGCCCTGCAGGGCCTGGAAGTAGCCGGCGGGGTCGTAGAGCCCGTCGGGGTGGTCCACCCGCACCCCCCGCACCCGCCCGGCCCGGACCTGCTCGCGCAGCCAGGCGTGGGCGGCGGCGAAGACCTCGGGCTCCTCCACGCGGATGGCGGCGAGCTCGTTGACGTCGAAGAAGCGGCGGTAGTTGATCTCCTCGGCGGCCACCCGCCAGTAGGCCAGCCGGTAGGCCTGCTGCAGCAGCAGCGCGTCGAGCCGGTCGAAGGAGGCGGGGTCGCCGGGGGTGCCGTTGTGCTCGGCCAGCGCCGCCTCGAGCGCCCCCTCCAGCGCCGGGCACTCCCCCAGCAGCCGCGCCAACCGCCCCTTGACCACCTCCTTCTCCCGCTGCCGCTCCGGCCGCTTGGCCTCGTCGGCCGTCCGGCGGGGGGGCAGGTTGCGCAGCGCGGTGAGGATGCTCTGCAGCTCGACGTGGGCCGGCTCGAGCTCTCGGTCCAGCCGGGCGGCGGCCTCCTCCAGCAGCGGGACGTAGCTGCAGGGGTCGAGGGGCAGGGCGCGCTCGTGGTAGCGGCAGAAGAAGGCCCCGCCCTCGCGCTCCAGCCGCAGCTCGCCGCGCTCGAGCACCCGCCCGTACTGGTCGCCCAGCAGCGGCAGCAGCACCCGGCCGTGCAGTTCGGGCTTGAGCGGGGCGAAGTCGATGTCGAAGTAGCGGGCGTAGGGCGAGGCCGGGCCGTTCTCGAGCACCTCGTCCCACCAGGCGTTGCCCTGGCGGATGCCCATGTGGTTGGGCACCACGTCCACGATCAGGCCCAGCCCCAGCTCCCGCAGCCGGTCGCTCCAGGCCACGAAGTCCTCGGCGCTGCCCAGCGCCGGGTTGACCCGGGTGGGGTCGGTGACGTCGTAGCCGTGGGGCGAGACGGCGGCCATCAGCGGCGAGGCGTACACGTCGCTCACGCCCAGGCGGGCGAGGTAGCCGGCCAGCGCGGCGGCCTGGGCGAAGCCGGAGGCCCCCATCTGCAGCCGGTAGGCGGCTAGGGGGAGCTCGGCGGGGAGGGGGCCGG
>NZ_QXDL01000260.1:0-4968 GCF_003574345.1 Calidithermus terrae | reverse complement strand
CGCTGCGGCAGCGTCTTCCCTTCCGCCCGCCCTTCTGGGGCCGCAAGGCGGTGCGGGCGGAAGGGAAGACGCTGCCGCAGCGGGGGGGCCGGCTCGAGGCCCAGGGCGGCGAGCTCGACCTCGGCGTGATCGCCCAGTACGTCAACAAGAACGCCCTCTTCCGCGGCCAGTGGGGCTTCCGCCGGGGGGAGATGGACAAGGCGGAGTACGCCGAGAAGCTCGAGCGCGAGGCCGAGCCCATCTTCCGCCAGTTGCTCGAGCAGGCCATACGGGAGGGGACGCTCGAGCCCGCCGTGGCCTACGGCTTCTGGCCCGTGGCCTCCGACAAGAACAAGCTCGTCGTCTTCGACCCCGAAACCGGCGCCGAGCTCTTCGCCTTCGACTTCCCCCGCCAGATGGGCGCCGCCGCACGCGGCGGTACTAGCCGCCACCTCTGCATCGCCGACTTCTTCCGCCCCCGCCACGCCGACGCGGTGGGCGAGGAGGAAAGCTGGATGCCAAAAGCCGCCTGGGAGAACGGCGCGCGCGACGTGCTGGGCTGCCAGGTCGTGACCATGGGCCGCGCGGCCTCCGAGCACGCCGCGAAGCTCTTCGGCAGTGACCGCTACCAGGACTACCTCTACTGGCACGGCTTCTCGGTGGAGATGGCCGAGGCGCTGGCCGAGTACTGGCACAAGCGCGTGCGCCAGCAACTCGGCATCGCCCAAGACGACGCCACCGACCTGCAAGCCCTGTTCCAGCAGGGCTACCAGGGCAGCCGCTACAGCTTCGGCTACCCGGCGTGCCCGCGCCTGGAGGACCAGAAACACCTCCAGGACCTCTTGCAGTGGCAGGAGATCGGCGTGGAGCTCTCCGAGGAGTTCCAGCTTCACCCCGAGCAGTCCACGAGCGCGATCGTGGTGCACCACCCGTCGGCGAAGTACTTCAACCTGTAGCGGCTGCCAGGCGCCGCGGGCTGGGCTACACTGAGCTCATGGTCAACCCCCTCCCCAAGCCGCTCACGCCCGAGGAATACCTCGAGCTCGAGCGCCACAGCCCCGTCAAGCACGAGCTGGTGGGGGGCGTGATGTATGCGACGGCGGGGGCGAGCCGTCGCCACAACCGCATCGTGGTGAACGTCCTGCGCCTGCTGGCCGACCTCGCCGACGGCAAGGGTTGCCGGGTGTTCGCCTCCGACATGAAGCTGCGGCTCGAGGACGCCTTCTACTACCCCGACGTGATGGCCGTCTGCGCGCCCGAGCCCGCGGACGAGTACTACGAAACCGACCCCTGCGTCCTGGTGGAGGTGGTCTCGGAGAGCACGAAGACCATCGACCTTCGGGAGAAGCTCTGGGCCTATCGCAGCCTCAGCAGCCTTCAGACCTACCTCGTGGTGGATACCGGGGCGATGACCATCCGCCACTTCTTCCGCGACCCGACCGGCCGCTGGCAGCAGGAAGACGTGGTGGGGAGCGGGGAGATCCCCTTGCCGTGCCTGGGTGGCTCGATCGAGTTGCTGGACGTGTATAGA
Organism: Calidithermus terrae; assembly: GCF_003574345.1. Classification (NCBI taxonomy): domain Bacteria; kingdom Thermotogati; phylum Deinococcota; class Deinococci; order Thermales; family Thermaceae; genus Calidithermus; species Calidithermus terrae. The sequence goes on along the minus strand of NZ_QXDL01000260.1, from coordinate 3,458 downwards.
AACATCTTCCGGTAGTCCGTGCTTCGGGACCCCGAGCCCGCCCTTGCAGGCTGGGTATAACCTGGTCATACTCGAGGCATGAAGACAGCCATCTCCTTACCGGATAAGACTTTCGAGGAGGCCGAAAAGCTGGCCAGAAGCCTGGGGATTTCCCGGAGTGAGCTGTACCGGCGGGCGCTGGAGTCCTATCTCAGGCAATACGGCGACGAAGCCCTTACCGAGGCGCTCAACGAGTTTTTGGAGAAGAACCCGCAAAAGCCGGAGCCCTTCACGCGGGAGGCGGCCCGTAGGATCTTCGAGGCCGGTGAATGGTGATCGAACGGGGGCAGATCTGGTGGGCCGACCTGGGAGAGCCACAGGGCTCGGTTCCCGGGTATCGCCGCCCGGTGTTGATAGTTCAGGGCAACAGCTACAACTTTAGCCGCATTAACACGGTACTGGCGTTAGTCGTTACCCGTAACCTCGCCCTACGCAACATGCCTGGAAACGTCTTCGTAGCCGCAGGCGATAGCGGCTTGCCGAAAGATTCCGTCGTCAACGTATCCCAGGTTGTGACGCTTAACAAAAGCGACCTGCTGGAGTGCGCTGGCCGGCTACCGCTCGAGCTGATGCTCGAGGTGGACCACGGGCTGCGGCGCGTCCTGGGTTTGTGATCCACCGGCCTTACCCCCGCATGATTCCTTCTGCTTCCAGCCTTTGACTCATCTTCTCACCTAAAACCCTGTCCTGAGGCTCACTCAGCCCCGTCTCAGCCGCTCGTCAGGCCGGGCATATGCGGGTGTTCCAAACTCCCAGTGAAGGAGGTGGGAGCATGAATAAAGCCGTCTCGGAAGGTGAGAACCAGCCCCATACGGCGGGCGAAATCCGCGAGCACATGATGGTGCACGCCATGGGGGAGGGCTCTCACGACGGCGTCGAAGGGGTTCACGTGGGGACCGTAGACTGCATCGAGGGCGTCTACATCAAGCTGACCAAGAGCGATTCGCCCGACGGCAAGCATCATCTCATCCCGCTGGCTTGGGTGGCTAAGGTAGACCCTGAGCGCAACGTGGTGTTCCTCAACAAGGACCCCGAGACCGTCCGCAACGAGTGGCACGAAGTCTAGGCCGCTCGAGCCCCGGCCGGCACGGGCTACTCAGCCCGTGCTTCTTTTTTTCTCGCCCTTCCTTACAATCGAGGCGATGCCGGACGACGCCGCCACCCTCTACGCCCGGGCCCGGGCTTTGGGCCTGCGCCCGGCCTTGCTCGAGTCCGCCGGGGTCGTGACCCCGTTCGGGCGGCTGACCCTGCTCGGGGTGGGGGCCACGCGGCGGCTCGAGGTCTGGGACGGCGTCACCTACCTCGACGGGGAGGCGGTGGGGGACGCGCTCGAGGTCTTCCGCTACCTCGAGCAGGGCCTGGGCGTGGGGCATTTCCCGGCCTGGATCGGCTTCTTCGCCTACGAGTACGCCCGTCACCTGGGGCTGCCCGCCCACGCCCCCGTGCCCGGGCTGCCCGAGGCGGCGTTCTATTACTACCCCGAAGGCTACGCCTGGCTCGAGGGGCGGCGCGTCCAGAGCCCCTCCGCGGCGCTCGCCCCGGTCCCGGCCGGGCCTCGACCGCTGCCGAAAGTCGAGTTGCACGGCGACTACCCCGAGCGTGCCTTTCTGGCGGGCGTTGCGGAGGTGCACGAGCGCATCCGGGCGGGCTGGGTCTACCAGGTCAACCTCTCCCACCGCTTCCGCTTCGCGGCCGATGGGGTGGACCCGCTCGCCCTGTACCGGGCCCTGCGGCGCTACAACCCCAGCCCCTTCATGGGGCTGCTGGAGGGCGAGGCAGATTCCCTTGCGGGGCCGGCTTCGCCGGTACGCCGGGAGGGCTACGCGGTGGTCTCGGGGAGCCCCGAGCGGCTGTTCGACTACCGGGAGGGCGTCATCACCGCGCGGCCCATCGCCGGGACCCGCCCCAGGGGCCAGACCCCTGAGCAGGACGAAGCCTTGGGGGCCGAGCTGCGGGCCAACGCCAAGGAGCGGGCCGAGCACGTCATGCTCGTGGACCTCCTGCGCAACGACCTGGCGCGGGTGTGCGAGCCGGGGAGCGTGGAGGTGAGCGAGGCGTTCACGCTCGAGCGCTACTCCCACGTCATGCACCTGGTCTCGGAGGTGCGCGGGCGTAGCCGTGCCCCCTTGCGGGAAGCCTTCGCCAGCATCTTCCCCGGCGGGACCATCACGGGTGCCCCCAAGGAGAGCGTCATGCGCGCCATCGCCGAGCTCGAGCCCGTGCCGAGGGGTGCCTACACCGGCTCCATGGGTTACGTCTCGGGGAAGGGGTGCGACTTCAACATCCTCATCCGCAGCTTCGGCTTCGCGGGCGGCACGGGCTACTTCTCGGCCGGGGCGGGCGTCGTGATCGAGAGCGAGCCCACGCGCGAGTACGCCGAGACCCAGGCCAAGGCCGAGGCCCTGCTGCAAGCGCTGGGGCAGGGCCGGGAGGGGCAGGCCCCCGCCCCCCCGCGCAGCGACAGCGCCTGGAAGCCGCCCCGGCCCGCGCGGCGCCTGGGGGCCCGCGTGCTCTTCCTTGAGAACCACGACTCCTTCAGCTACAACATCGTGGACTACCTGGCCGCTTTAGGGGCCGAAATCCGCGTGCTGGACCACGGCCAGCTCCCCGACCTGTCCTGGGCCACCCACCTCGTCGTCGGGCCGGGGCCGGGCGAGCCGGCGACGGCGGGCCGGACCCTCGAGTGGACCCGGGCCGCGCTCGCCGCCCGCCTGCCCTTCCTGGGGATCTGCCTGGGGCACCAGGCGCTCGGGGTGGCGCTGGGGGCGCGGCTCGAGCGCTCCCCCCGCCCCGTCCACGGCGAGGCCTTCCCGGTCGAGCACCGCGGCGAGGGGATCTTCGCCGGGTTGCCGAGCCCGGCCCGCTTCACGCGCTACCACTCCCTCCTCATCCGCGACCTGCCCCCGGCGTTGCGGCTGGAGGCCTGGACCTGGGGCGAGGGCGGGGTCCCGGGGGCGCGCTTGTGCATGGCGGTCTCCCACGCCCGCGGCCCCGCCTGGGGCGTGCAGTTCCACCCGGAGAGCATGCTCTCGGAGTACGGGATGGTGCTGCTGAGCAACTTCCTGTCGCTGAGCCCCGTGGACGGGCCGGCCTGCCGGCCCGAGCCGGCCCCTTCCTGACCTCGAGGCCCTCCCCATGACCCGCATCAACGGCGAACCCGTCGGCACCCCGCTCCCCGAGTCCTTGTGGCACGGCTTCTTCGTGTTCACCACGCTGCGCCTCGAGGCCGGCGAGCCGCTGTGGCTCCCCGAACACCTCGAGCGCCTCCGCCGCCACGCCCGCGCCCTGGGGATCGCCTTCCCGGGCTTCGGGGCGCTCGAGCGCGAGGTCGAGCACTACCGCCGGTCGCGCGCCGGCCTGTTGCTTCGGCTGGCGGTGGCCCCGGAGGGGTACGCCTCGAGCGCCCCGAAGCCCGGGAA
>NZ_QXDL01000026.1:0-28668 GCF_003574345.1 Calidithermus terrae | reverse complement strand
GGTCATGCTCCGGGGGCCGTGGGCTTCGCGCCGGGGGGGCCAGCGGTTCCGGGCCCTGATGGCGAAGCCGGACCCGGCCGACTTGGCCTTCGTGAGCGGGCTGCTCGAGGCGGGCAAGGTCGTGCCCGTGATCGAGCGGCGCTACCCGCTGCTCGAGGCCGCCGAGGCCCTGCGCTACCTGGGGCAAGGGCACGCCCGGGGGAAGCTCGTCGTCGTCGTTCGGCAGGAGCCGGCGCCCTCGAGCCCGTCCGCCTGATATTTTGGGGGCATGATCCACACCCTCGACCTCCTCGACCGCGCGCCCCGGGTCATCGCCTCGTTCCTGCTCGAGACCCCCGAGGGCCCGGCGGTGTTCGAGACCGGGCCCGAGTCGCGCTTCGAGACGCTGGCGCGGGCGCTGCGCGAGAAGGGCTACGCGCCGCAGGACGTGCGCCACGTCTTCGTGACCCACATCCACCTCGACCACGCCGGGGCGGCCTGGCGCTTCGCCGAGCACGGGGCGACGGTCTACGTCCACCCCAAGGGCGCCCCGCACCTCACCGACCCCAGCAAGCTGTGGGCCTCGGCCGCGCGCATCTACGGCGACCAGATGGAGGCCTTGTGGGGGCGCATGGGCTACGTGCCCGAGGCGCAGGTGCGGGTGCTGCAGGACCGGCAGACGGTGAGCCTGGGCGGCTTCACCGTCGAGGCCCTCGACACGCCGGGCCACGCCAACCACCACCACGCCTACCGCATCGGCGCGGCCCTGATCGCGGGGGACGTGGCCGGGGTGCGCATCGGGCGGGGCCCGGTGCTGCCGCCCTGCCCGCCCCCCGACATCCACGTCGAGACCTGGCAGCAGTCGCTGGCGCGGCTGCGGGGGCTGGGCCTAGAGGCCCTCTACCTCACCCACTTCGGCCCCGTGACCGACGTGCAGGCCCACCTGGCCGCGCTCGAGGCCCGCCTGCTGGACTGGGCCGACTGGATGCGCCGGCGCCTCAAGACCGGCCGGACCCGCGACGAGATCGTGCCCGAGTTCGAGGCCCACGTGGCCGACGAGCTGCACGCCGCGGGCCTGAGCAACGAGGAGGTGCGCGAGTACGAGTACGCCGACCCGGCCTGGATGAGCGTGGACGGGCTGATGCGCTACTGGACCAAGCACCGCCCCGAGGCCGTCGCTCCAGCCTCCTGAGAGTTGGTTCGTCACCGAACGGCGGCGGACCGACGGGGCCGGGGCTGTCCGCGGGGCGGAGGGCGGTAGCGCCCCTCGGGAGGGATGCGCCCTCTCTGCCGGCCGCCAGGGAGGGGCGTGCCCTGGGGTCCGAAAAGATGGCCTCCGGGGGTCTTCGGGTCGGATGATCATCTTTTTGAATCCGGTATTACACTCTGAGTAACCGAGGAGGGCGCCGTGGCAGGGCATCGCCTGCGGCTCTTGGGGGAGGCCACCCTGGGGGTGGAGGGGCGATCCCCCGTGCGCCTGGAGCGCAAGGTCGCCGGGGTGCTGGCTTACCTGGCCCTGGAGGGCCCCACCCCCCGCTCCCGGCTGGCCGGGTTGTTGTGGCCCGACACCGCCGAGCGCACGGCCCGCAACAACCTGGCCCAGGCCCTGCGCCGATTGCGTCAGGCGGCAGGGGGGTACGAGGCGGCGGGCGGGGGCGAGGTGCTCAAGCTCGTCGAGGGCCTCGAGGCCGACGCGGCCCAACTGGTGCTCTTTTCCTTCCAGGGACGCTACGCCGAGGCGCTGGGGCTGGAAGGGGAGCTGCTCAGGGGCCACGACTACGACGACTGCCCCGACTTCGCCGACTGGCTTTTGGCCGAGCGGGAGCATCTCCTGGGCCTGTGGCGCGAGGCTTTGGCCCAGGAGGCCGAGCGGTTGGAAGTGAAGGGAGAACTGCGGGGGGCTTTGGCCCTGGCCGAGCGGCTCTTCCAGGCCGACCCGGTCTCGGAGGCGGGCTGCCGCCGGGTGATGCGCCTTTGCTACCTGCTGGGCGACCGGGGGGCGGCGCTTTCGGCCTACCACCGCCTCGAGGTTGCCCTGCACCGCGAGACGGGCCTAAAGCCCCTGCCCGAGACCCAGGCCCTGGCCCAGGAGATCGCCGCGGGCGTCCGGGTCTCCCTCCCCCCGGCCCAAGCCTGGCCCGAGGTGCCCCTGGCCTTGCTGCACCCGCCCGTCCTGGTGGGGCGGGAGCGGGAATGGGCTTTGCTGGAGGAGGCCTGGGAAGCCGGCAAGGTCGTGTTCATCGCCGGCGAGGCCGGGGTGGGCAAGAGCCGACTCTTGCGGGACTTCGTGGCCCATAAGGGGACCTACGCCTGGTTTTCGGCCCGCCCGGGCGACGAGGGCACTCCTTTCGCCTTCCAAGCCCGGGCCTGGCGGGAGGCCCTGGGGCGCTACCCCGACCTCGCCCTTCCCCCCTGGGCCCGCCAGGAACTCGCCCGCATCCTGCCCGACCTCTTCCCCGAGGCCCCGCCACCCTGGCAGGACGTGGGCGACAAGCTCCGCCTGTTCGAGGCCATGGCCGAGCTCGTCCGGGGGCTGGGGAAGCACGTGGAGGGGCTGGTGGTGGATGACCTCCAGCACACCGACCCCGCGAGCCTCGAGGCCGGGGCTTACCTGGCGTCCCGCTTCGTGCCCGCCCCTCCCGGTGTGCCGCGCAGCCTCAACGCCTACCGTAGGGGGGAGCTTTCCCCCGAGGCGGAGGCAGGCGTGGAGCGACTGGTGGAGGCCGGTCTGGCGGTACGGGTGGAACTCGAGCCCCTCGCGCCGGCGGGGGTGGAGGCGCTTCTGGCCTCGCTGGGCCTCCCCGGCCTAAAGCCCGCGCGGTTGGCCCCGCAGCTCTGGCGGCGCACCGGCGGCAACCCCTTCTTCATCCTCGAGACCCTGCGGGCCTTCTGGGAGGCCGGCGGGGCGCCCGAGGGGCGGCTTTACTTCCTCATGCCCAAGCGGGTCAAGGGGCTGATCGCCCGCCGCCTCCAGGGCCTCTCCGCCGCTGCCCTGCGCCTGGCCCAGGCCGCGGCCATGGCCGGGGATGACCTGACCCTGGAGCTGGCCGCTGGGATCCTGCGGCGCCGTCCTCTGGACCTGGCCGGGCCCTGGGCCGAGCTCGAGGCCGCCCAGATCCTGCGCCAGGGCCGCTTCGCCCACGACCTGCTCCTGGAGACCGTCAGGGAAGGCATCCCTGCCCCTATCCAGGCCCACCTGCACCGCCAGATAGCCCTCTCGCTCGAGCAGACCGGGGCTCACCCTGCCCGCATCGCCCAGCACTGGCTTTTGGCCGGCCGGGAGGAAGCGGCGGCCCGCTGCTGGCTGGTCGCCGGCCGGGACTACCAGGCGCGCGCTCTCCATGCCGAAGCCCTGGCCATGCTGGAAAAAGCCCTGGCTTACGGCCGGGAGGAGGCCACGCGGGCCGAGGCCCGGCTCCTGATGGCCGACATCTACCGCGAGCAGCGGCGTTACCGCGAGGCCGAGGCCCTGCTGGAGACCTTGTTCGAAAGCCCCACCCCCCTCAGGGTCCGGGTGGAGGCCCTGCGAACCCGCGCGTACCTGGCCATCGGCGACCACCCGAGGGCGGTGGAATACGCCCACGAGGCCTACCTCCTGGCCCGCGAACTCGGGGATGAAGAGCTCACCCACCTGACCCTGACCGCCTACGCCGCCGCTTTGTGGGGGGTGGGCCGGGCCGCCGAGGCGGCGCGCCTTCTAGAGCCCGAACTCGCCCGCGACCACCCCGACCCCCGCCGCCGCATCCGCGTCTTCGCGTACCTGGGGGCCCTGCACGCCCACCGGGGCTGCTTCGCCGAGGCCTATCCCCTCCTCGAGGAGGCCTACCGCCTGGCTCTGGAGCAGGACCCCTACTGGCGGGTCCTGGTGGCGGCCTTCCTGGTGGGGGCCGACGTGGAGCGGGGGGAGCCCCTGGCCCACCGGGAGCTCGCCCAGGCCGCGCGGGCCCTGGGGCCCTTCGACGTGAGCGAGTACCTGGCCCTGGTGCTGGCCCGGGCCTATCTGGAGGCCCGGGATCCCCAGGCCGCTTTGGAACTCCTGGAGGAGGGCCCCGGCGAGCGCCTGGGCCCGGCCTACGCGGTTTTGGGCCTGGCCTACACCAGCCAGGCCCTCCTGGCTTTGGGCCGGGAGGAGGCCGCCCGCCGAGCCTTAGCCGGGGCCCTCTCCCTGGCCGAGAGCCTGGAAGGTGCCCCGCGGGCCCTAGCCCAGGTGGCGGTGGCGGCCTCACGGCTCGGGGAAGCGGCGGCGCAGGCCCTCTTGGCGCGGATTCCCCCCGAAGCCCTGGGCCCTGCCGACCGCAGAAGCCTCCTCGAGGCCGCTCTAGCCTGGGATTCCCAGGAGGAGCCCTCCTGAGCCTGGCGACCCCAACCTTGACGGGTCATCCTCCGGTCATCCACCCTTTCGTACCCTCACCCCATGCTCGAGAAGCAGTTCGCAGGCCTGGTCTGCCCCGGCACTGGCGTTCGTGCCACTGGCCTGGGGCCAGGGTAACCCTCGGGGCCGGGGCGGTCGCCACCGGCGCGGCAGGAAAGGACGCGGACGAGGGTCTTCTCGAGCGTTCGGTCGAGGGGGCTCGAGTCATGGGGAAAACAGGCTATCTGAGGGCAATTTTCCCGGGGTGGGCTGGGGGCCCGGGCCCCCAGCCCGTACGGGCTTGGGCGCGGGTCGGTAATTCACGCGTTTGGCGGTTCCTCCTTGTCGGGCTGTTCGTCGTGGGAGGAGCGGCCTTTAGCCCTACGCCCGGTCAGGCACAGGTTGCCGGGCTCGAAGCACAGAGCCGGGCCCGCCCGGACGTTTCGGCCGCGAAGGGGGCAAAACCCGCGGCGAGCCCCGGAGGGAGGTCGGTTGTGGTTACGGCTCTACTGGGCGTGTGGGTTCAGGACGATACCGGCCCCGTCCTCACCTCGAGGAAGCGCTATCACTTCAAACCGGACGGCTCGTACGAGTTCGTGTTCACCTCGCGAAACACCGGGAGTCGGGAAGAGAAGCTTCTGGTCAGGGAGGAAGGGAGGTTCACCGTCGAGGCAGGCCGGTTGACGATTTCGCCCCGGGCTGGCCGTTCCAGGTCGTTCCCGTGGAGGGTCGAGAAGGATCCCTACGTGGGCGACGTTCGGCTGGTGATGGTTCTTCCCGACGGGACGCTCGATGTCTATTACCGGGAGTAGCAGGTGAGCCTGAGGTGACTTGGATGGGGGTAGGGGTATGGGCGGCAAACCTCGCAGGGTCGCTTGGTGGTTGCTGGGGGTGATTCTTTGGGCGGTGCTGGGCTCGTGCGGCGGGCCGGGCAACAAGCCCCCTGCCGACGACCCGCGGAGCCTGGCCGAGCAGGTGCTGGCGGGGGGAGCCGGGGCTCAGGCGGCGCTCGAGCAGGCCCTGCGGCTGTCAGGTTTTGCCATACGCGCGGCGGGAGGCGGGCCGATAGAGCCGGCCAGGCCCGCCCAGGGACTGGTCTTCGAGGCCTGGGACTTGGGGGCCATGCTGGCCTCCTTGGCTAACGGGGGCTCCGCCGCGCTCCCCGATTTCGCCTCGGCCCTGGCTTTGGGCTTCCCCGAACTCGAGGCCCCCCAACTCGCCGCCACGATCGCCGCAGACCTTCGCGAAGCAGCCCAGAGCCCGCAACCCGAAAAGCGCTTCTGGGCGCAGTTCATCGCCGAGCTAGGCCGCCAGGCCGCCCTCCCCTACGACCTCCTAGACCCCGCGCTGGACCCCACCGCGGTGAGTCTGGACCCGGTGCAACTCGGGCTGATCGTCTACCGCCTGACCGCCGACGTCTGGCTCTTCGTGCAGCCCGCTTCCGGTGGCACCCGCGCGACACCGAAAGCCTCCAGCCAGCCGCCCTGCTCTCAAACCGAGACCCAGGCCCTGATCCTCGACGCCGCCGCCGCGGCCTCCTCGATCGGCTTCGGCCAGGTGCTGGACTACCTGAGCGGCAGGGGCCTGAAGGGGGCCGAGAAGTACGCCAAGGTGGTGGCCTGGCTCAACGCCGCGCTCAGCGCGGTCAAGCTGGCCTGGAGCTGGGGGGCCTTCAAGGGCGAGGTCAGCATGGACGGGCCGGAGCTGGTGCGCACCAAGAGCGCGACAGCCGACGGCGAGTTGCGCAAGGTGACGGCGAGATTCCGCCTAGACCTGGGCAGCGCGCAGATGGTCAACTGTCTGCGCATCCTCTTCAACGGGGCGGGGCTCGACTTCAGCCTGTGGAACGACGGCCCCATCAAGAACGCCGGGGTGGACTGGCTGATGCTCGAGGGCGGGGCCACCTCTCGAGGAGCCGGCTACATCCAGTTCGCTCAGGGTAACATCCCCACCAACCGCCGCACCGACGCCGAGGGGAAGGACGTGATCGCCATCGAGGGCATCCGGCAGAGGCGCGACCTGCCCGCCGACGCCCAAAGGTGGGACCGGCCCGGCAAGCTGCACGTCAAGGTCAGCCTGAAGAACGCCGACATCGTGCAGGACCTGATCGACGCGGTGGGCGGGCCGCTCAGCCTACCCGCCGAGATGGCCTTCCGCATCGGCTTCGGCTTCGCCTACACCTTCAGCTTCAACGTGGTGGACTGGAAAGACCCCTGCGAGCCCGGCGTTTCCCGGGCTGTAGGGGCGCAGGCTGAGGTTTGTGGTGTACTGGTACGCGTCACGGGCTCCTTCAATTGGGCTAGCTACTACATCCAACCAGCCGGGATCATCGCCGATGTGCAGGACCGTTTCGAGGCGGACCTATGGCTTTCCCCTGTACCCGGCGGCCAGGGCTCCTCGGTGAGCGGCATTCACAACGCCCCTTCCACGGAAGCCAACCCCCGGCTCGTGGAAGGCCTAGAGCTTGTGGTGTGCAGCTTCCAACTGGGCGGGGATTATGAGCATCTCACCCTCGATTCCTGGAGGTTCTCCGGGGCGACAGAAAAGGATTACTACTTCGCATTCACCGGAATCGTATTCGTGCCGCCCGCCACCGTGTACTACCGGAGTGACGACAACTGCATCCCGTACACCGATCCCGGATACACAGGCCCGAGTGGGCATGCTTTTGCGGTAGACCTCAGCCGCTTGCAGAAGCCGGGTGACACCTACACCTTCAGTGATCCCTCGGGGTGGGAGTTCCGGTTCGAGCGTAGGTAAGTCCTCGAGCCAGGCCACCACCCTCCCCAGGCGGCGGTAAATAAGCCTCGCACCCGTTGTCTCCCCAATCCTTATAGATCTCCTGCGGAAACGCCGGCAAGCGTCTCGAGCGGCCGTGCTTGACGCGACTATCGACCCTCAGCCGCCAGCGGCTCCTGCAAGAAGGCTTTTGTAAGCAGGGCAACCTTCCCTGGCCGGGCCGTTTAGAATGGCGGCGTGAAAGTCCTCGTGGTGGGCTCAGGTGGGCGCGAACACGCCCTGGTCTGGAAGGCGGCCCAGTCGCCCCTCGTCTCCAAGCTCTACGCCGCCCCGGGCAACCCGGGCATGGCCGAACTGGCCGAGCTGGTGCCCATTACCGACGTGCGGGAACTGGCCGAGTGGGCCGGGCGCAACGCCATCGAGTTGGTGATCGTGGGCCCCGAGGCCCCGCTGGTGGAGGGGCTGGCCGACCGGCTCGAGGAGCGCGGCGTCAAGGTCTTCGGGCCCCGCCAGCAGGCGGCGATGATCGAGGGTTCCAAGGCCTTCGCCAAGGGGCTGATGCAGCGCTACGGCATCCCCACCGCCTCCTACCGCACCTTCAGCGACCCCATCGAGGCGCTGGAGTACCTCGAGCGCGTCGGCGCCCCCATCGTGGTCAAGGACTCGGGCCTGGCGGCGGGGAAGGGCGTGACCGTGGCCGGCGCGCTCCAGCAGGCCAAGCAGGCCGTCACCAACATCCTCTCCGGCCCCGAGACCGGCGAGGTGGTGATCGAGGAGTTCCTCACCGGCCCCGAGGTCACCGTGCTGGCCGTGACCGACGGCCAGACCATCGTGCCCCTGCTGCCCTCGCAGGACCACAAGCGCCTGCGCGACGGCGACCAGGGGCCCATGACCGGCGGCATGGGCGCGGTGTGCCCCTACCCCCTCCCGCCCGAGACCCTGCGCGAGGTGCAGCAGCGCGTGCTCGAGCCCCTCGTCGCCGGGCTGCGCTCGGAGGGCGTGGTCTACAAGGGCGTGGTCTACGCCGGGCTGATGCTGACGCCGGGCGGCATCCGGGTGCTGGAGTTCAACGCCCGCTTCGGCGACCCCGAGGCCCAGGCCATCCTGCCGCTGCTCGAGACCGACCTCGTCGAGCTGGCCCTGGCCGTGGCCGAAGGCCGGCTGCACGAGCTCGAGCTGCGCTGGCACGGCGGCGCCTCGGCCTGCGTGGTGATGGCCGCCCCCGGCTACCCCGAAGACCCCCGCAAGGGCATCCCCCTGCGCCTGCCCGAGCAGGTGCCCAGCCAGGTGCTCTACTTCCACGCCGGGACCCGGCAGGCCGAAGGCCAGCTCCTCGCCAACGGCGGCCGGGTGCTCAACGTGGTGGGCCTGGGCGCCGGCCTGCGCGAGGCTTTGGACTACGCCTACCGGGGCGTGGCCGCCGTGGACTTCCCCCAGGCGCAGTTCCGGCGCGACATCGGGAAGAAGCTACTCTGACGCGGGGTTCCAGGCTTCGTCGAGCGCCTCCTGGGTGTCGTCGTAGAGCGCCTCGACGGACTCGAGCCGCCCTTCGTCGAACCAGAAGGTCAGCACGTAGTCCCCGCTGACGCACTCGATGTAGCCGTCTTCCGCTTCGACCTCGAGGCCCTCCCCGCCCGGGAAGAGGGCGAGCACGTCGTCGTAGGTGCTTTGGGCGGAGAGGCCCACCTCTTGCTCGCCGTTGACGAAGCGCCCGGGGTAGGGCTGCATCTGCAGGTACGGGTCCGGCTGGAGGTGGAAGACGAACTGGCACACCGCCCCGCCGTCGCACTCGAGGTACAGCCCGAGCTCGCGGTACACCAGGGCCTCGTCGTCGCGCAGCTCCTTCCTGGGCCGGTGGCCCAGCAGGCGCCCGAGGAGGCCGGGCTCGAGGGTGACCTCTTCGGGAGGGGTGTCCTCCGGGCCGAGGAAGGCGAAGGCGCTCGCCGGGCTGCCGATGGGCACGCCGCACAGCTTCCAGCCGTCGAAGTCGAAGACCAGGTTACGGGGGCTCGGGCGCATGGGTCGCTCCGCCTGTTTCAGTCGGCGCAGTCGCCGAGGGGGTAGGGGTGTTCGCAGTAGGGGCAGCGCCGCTTGAGGCCACAGGCGGCCACGAAGCCTGCGGGCAGTTCCATCCCGCAGGCCAGGCACACCCGCTTGCGCTTGTCGAGGAAGAGCTCGAGGTCGGGCGCCGGGTTGCGCGCCGTGGCTTCGGCGGGGGCGGGCTCGCGGCGGCTCATGGGCTACCGGCCGTGGATCGTCGCCAGCAATTCCTCGTGGATGCGGCCGTTGGAGGCCATGAGGTAGCGGTTGCCCATGCGGTAGGGCTCGCCGTGGATGCCGGTGATCCGGCCGCCCGCCTCCTCGACCAGCAGCCAGCCCGCCGCCACGTCCCAGGGGTTGAGCTTGACCTCCCAGAAGCCGTCGAGCCGCCCGCAGGCCACGTAGGCGAGGTCGAGGGCGGCGGCGCCGGGGCGGCGCACGGTGATGCCCTTGAAGAGGACGCGCTCGAGGTAGGTCAGGTTCTCGCGGTCGCGGGCGACGTCGTAGGGGAAGCCGGTGGCGATGAGGCTGCCCAGCAGCTTCGGCGACCGCGAGACGCGGATGGGGCGGCCGTTGAAGTAGGCCCCGCCGCCGCGGGTCGCGGTGAAGAGGTCGCCGCGGGCGGTGTCGAGCACCACGCCCACCACCACCTCGCCGCGCACCTCGAGCCCGATGCTCACGCAGTAGAAAGGGAAGCCGTGGGCGTAGTTCACGGTGCCGTCGAGCGGGTCCACGATCCAGCGGTACTCGCCCTCGCCCTGCTGGCCCTCCTCCTCGCCGAGCACCACGTGGCCGGGGTGCCGCTGCTCGATGAGGGCGCGGATGGCGGCCTCGGCCTCCTTGTCGGCCTGGGTCACGACGTCGGTGGGGGTGGACTTGGTGCTCTGGGTGAAGCCTTTGTCCTGGTAAAGCTGGTGGATGCCTCGAGCCACGTAAGCCGCGGCGAGCGCGGTCTCGAGGAAGGGGCGCAGGTCCATACCCGCCTACCATACCAGGACTCCGGCCCGGCCCGAAGGCTCCCCTCATGCAGCCCAAACCCCCGGCCGGTTTAATCGGAGTGGGAGGAGCCGATGAAGCTACGCCTCGGTCTTTTCGCCTTCGTGGCCCTGCTCTTCGCCGGGTGCGTCCCGGTCGTCGTGCAGCCCGACGCCCCCCCGCCCGCCGGGGTGACGGCGCTCGAGGTGCGCGCCAACTCGGCCGACGCCGTGGTCTTCGTGGACGGCCGCGAGGCCGGGCGGGTGGGCTCGGACCGCGTGCTCGTCTTCAGCCGCATCCAGCCGGGCAGCCACGAGGTGGTGGTGCTGGCGCCGGGCTACGAGGCCTTCGTCCAGAACATCCGCGTCGCCGCGGGGCAGTACTTCCGGCTCGACGTGGTCCTGCGGCGGCTGTAGCGCCCTGAGGGTAACGTGCCTCGAGCTACCCTCGCCTCGGAGGGCGGCCGGGTCAGGGCGACCCCGGCGCGGGCGGCGGTGAGCCGTGGGCGCTCTTCCGCGCCACTACGAACCGCGGCCTTCCCGTAAGGTCGGCCTCGACCTGGACCCCTTGCCAGCCCTGGCCTGCCGCCTCCTCGGCCAGGGTTGGCGCGTTGTCGGGGGAGAGCTCGAGCGCCAGCCAGCCCCCGGGCTCGAGCGCTTCGTGCGCACGCTTGAGCAGTTCGCGGGGCATGTCCAGCCCGTCGGAGCCCGAGTACAGCGCGACGTCGCGCTCGTAGGCCAGCTCGGGCGGGGCTTCGGCGCGGTACGCCTCCGGCAGGTAGGGCGGGTTGGAGATCAGCAGGTCGAAGCCGCCCAGCCCGGCGGTGAAGGCCCCCTCGAGCACCTCCACCGCCAGGCCCAGCCGCTCGGCGTTGGCCCGCGCCAACCCCACCGCCTCCGGGTCAACGTCGGTGGCCCACACCCGCGCGTCGGGGCGGGCGCGCTTGAACGCCAGCGCGACGGCCCCCGTCCCGGTCCCCACGTCCAGCACGCGGGGGCTGGGGTGACGGGCGATGAGCCCTAGCCCCAATTCCACCAGCCCCTCGGTCTCGGGGCGGGGGATCAGCACCCCCTCGCGCACCTCGAGGGTCAGGCCGCAGAACTCCACGTCGCCCAGCAGGAGCTGGAGCGGGTAGCCCGCCAGGCGCCGCTCGAGCCAGCCCCGCACCCGCGCCTCCGCCCCGGGCCCCACCTCCTCGCCCAGGCGCAGCAGAAGGCCCTGGGAGCTGGTCCGCAGGGCCTTGGCGAGCAGCCAGTAGGCCTCCTGGCTCGGCTTGTGGGCGCTCTCGAGGCGGTTCCCCAGCTCGTTGAGCAGTGCCCGCACCGTCACGGCTACTCGGCGTCGGGGGCGGTGTCGGGCTCTTCGGGCGGTGGCGGCGCGTTGGGGTCGCGCGGCAGGATGACCACGTGCCGCTCCTCGCCCTCGCCGTAGGAGGTGGTGGTCACGCGCGGGTGCTGCTTGAACATCAGGTGGATCATCCGGCGCTCGCTGGCCCGCATGGGCGGAAGCTCCACCGGCTGCCCGCTGACCTCCACCTGCAGCACCGCGTCGGAGGCCATGCGCCTGATGCGCTCCTCCTGGCGCTTGCGGTACCCGGCGGCGTCGAGGATCACCCGGTAGGCCCCGCCGAACTGCTTCGCCATGTACGCGTTGGCGACGAACTCCACCGCCTTGAGGGTGCGCCCCTCCTTGCCGATGAAGCGTCCCAGGTCGCCGCCCAGCACCTCCACCCGCAACAATTCCCCGTCCTGCCGCACGTCGAGCGAATAGGCCGGGTCGAGCCGCAGCAGCAGCCCCACCATGAAGTTCTCGAGCGCCCGCTTCGGGTCGCTTTCACCCACCGTGTTCGGGGCCACTACCCCTACCGGCTCCTCCTCCTTGAGCACGGTGGCAGGCGGTGCCTCGCCCTCCCCGATGCCCAGGTCGGAGAGCAGGTCATCCAGACCCCTCTTCTTCTCGTCCATGAGGAATAGAATATACCGTTCGGGGCTGAACGCCCAACGCGCGGTAGCCCGTAGCCGATAGCGGATAGCCGGGCGCGGGTCGTACGCCCTACGTCGTACGCAAGACGCAAGACGCTAAAGGCATGTCCTACGTCGTACGTCGTACGCAAGACGCCTTGGCCCTCGGCCCTCGACAAACCAAGAGCTGACGGCTTCCTGCTATACTCAGCAGGTTATGGATTTGCCGACGCTGCAACACCGACTCGATGCCCTCAGGGGGTATCTTTGACATCGCCGGTAAGGAAGACCGGCTGAAAGAACTCGAGCACAAGCTCAACGACCCCAACCTCTGGAACAACCCCGGCGAGGCGCGGGCCGTCTCGCAGGAGAGCACCCGGCTGCGGCGGGCGGTCGAGGGCTATAAGCGGCTGGAGTCCGACCTGCAGGGGCTGCTCGAGCTGTGGCCCGAGATGAGCGCGGAGGAGCGCGAGCAGATGCAGCCGGAGCTCGAGGCCGCCGCCGGGCAGCTCGAGGAGCTCTACCACCAGACCCTGCTCTCCTTCCCCTACGCCGAGAACGCCGCCATCGTGACCATCAAGCCGGGGGCGGGGGGCACCGAGGCCTGCGACTGGGCCGAGATGCTGCTGCGCATGTACACCCGCTTCGCCGAGCGCCGCGGCTTCAGCCTCGAGATGATCGACCTCGAGCCCGGCGCCGAGGCCGGCATCGACTACGCGCAGTTCATCGTGCGCGGGGAGAACGCCTACGGCCTGCTCTCGCCCGAGGCCGGGGTGCACCGCCTGGTGCGGCCCTCGCCCTTCAACGCCCAGGGCAAGCGCCAGACCAGCTTCGCCGCGCTCGAGATCATGCCCGAAGTTGACGAGTCGGTGGACGTGCAGATCAACCCCGAGGACCTCCGCATCGACGTGATGCGCTCGCAGGGCAAGGGCGGGCAGGGGGTCAACACCACCGACTCCGCCGTGCGCGTCGTCCACCTCCCGACCGGCATCATCGTCAAGTGCCAGGTCACGCGCAGCCAGCAGAAGAACAAAGAGATGGCCATGAACATCCTGCGCTCGAAACTCTTCGAGATCGAGTGGAAGAAGAAGCAGGAGGAACTCGCCCGCCTCAAGGGCGAGTCGCGCCCCATCGAGTGGGGCAGCCAGATCCGCAGCTACGTGCTCGACAAGCAGTACATCAAGGACCACCGCACCGGCGAGATGCGCCACGACCCCGACCAGGTGCTCGACGGCGACCTCGAGAGCCTGATCTGGGCGGGGCTGGAGTGGAAGGCCGGGCGGCGGGAGACGGTCGCCGTGGGCGACGACGAGTAGGCCGAGACGGACCCCTTAGGCGCTGGGGCGGCCAGGGCCGCTCTCCTCGAGCTCCCGCCGCCGGACCTTTCCCGCGAGGTTGCGGGGCAAGGCCTCCACGAACGTGATCCTCTTGGGCCGCGTGCTTCTCGGGAAGAGTCCCTCGAGGTCGCGGGCGACGGCCTCGGGGGTCATCCCGGGCTGCCCGGGCTTTATCACCACGAACAGGTGGATGGCCTGGCCGTACTCGAGGTCCCCGATGCCCACCGCGGCGCACTCCTGCACGTACTCGAGGTGCCCCAGCACGCTTTGCTCGACGGCCTGGGGGTACACCTTGACCCCGCCGCAGATGAGCATGTCGTCGGCGCGGCCCATCAGGAAGAGGCGGCCTTCGGCGTCGAGGTAGCCGGCGTCGCCCATGGGGATGCCTCGCCCTCCTCGCACGACCCTGACCTCTCCCGGTTCTCCGGGGGGCAGTTCGCGCCCGTGCTCGTCCAGGATGCGCGGCTTGAGCCCAGGGAGCGGGCGGCCCACGCTCGAGGGTGCCTGCCGCAGGTCCTCGGGGGTGGCTAACGAGATCAGGCCGGCCTCGCTCGAGCCGTACAGGTTGTAGAGCACCGGCCCGAAGCGCTCGAGGCAGCGCACGGCGAGCGGGGGGTCCAGCGGGGCCGAGCCACACAGGATGCGGCGGAGGGCGGGCGTTGGGCGCCCCCCGGCTTCGAGCAGCCGGTACAGGACGGTGGGGACCAGGACCAGCGTCGCGATGTGCTGCTCCTCGAGGCAGCGCAGGTAATCCTCGGGGGTGGCCTTAGGGAAAAGGAACAGGGGAGAGCCCGTGGCGAGGGTCATGAGCAGCGTGGCCAGGCCATGCCCGTGCAGCAGGGGCACGGTGAGCAGCGTGGGCTCGCCGGGCCGGAGCCACAGGCGGTCCAGAACACCCGTCAGGACCCCGAGGGCTTCCTCGAGCGAGGGCCCGCGCCGCACCGCCTTGGCCGGGCCCGTGGTGCCCGAGGTGAGCAGGGTCAGGCGGCCCGCCATCCGGCGCAGTCGCCCGTGACGGGTCGTGCCCATCAGACTGGCGAGACTCGGGGATTCGCCGGTCTCCGCGCCGGTGTGCACGATCTCCGGCGAACCCCGGCGGAGGACGGGCTCGAGGCGGGGCAGGAATTCCCCGTCGCAGATCAGCACGTCGAGGGGGCTCTTCGCGTTGAGGGATTCCCACTGGTCGGGGGTCAGGCTGGTGGGAAGGAGGAGGGTGTCCAGGCCCAAGCGCGCGCAGGCCAGCAGGCCCTCGACGAGGGCGACGCGGTTGCGGCCCAGGATGGCGCAGGTTCTGGCGGCCGGAAAGGCCTCCTGCAAACCGCAGGCCAGCCGGTCGGCTCGAGCCGTCAGCTCCCCGAACGTGACCGTCCGGCCGGGCTCGGCCAGGGCGAGGCGCTGCGGGAAGCGCCGGGCGTTCCACGCCGCGAGGGTGTACAGCGAGCCCCCGTAGCGCACGTAGCAGGCCAGGAACTGCAGGAGCGCGTGGGCCGGGCTCGAGCCGAGCAGGCCCGTCCGGGCCAGGGCGCCGTAGGCGGTGAGGAGGTCTTGGGGCAGGCTCATGGCGGGCTAGTCGGGGCTGCGGGCGTCGAGGTAGCCGAGGATGCGGTTGATGGGCGTGGGGACCAGCAGGGTGAGGAGCTCGCTCCACCCCAGCCACCAGGGGGCCACCCGCTCGGCCTGGGTGACGATGGCGTAGGCGATGGCCTGGGCGGCCTCGAGCGGGCTCAGCGTGGGCATCCGGTCGTAGAGGCGGGTCGGGGCGATCATGCGCGTTCGTACCAGGGGCAAGTACACCGAGGAGACGTAGACCCCTCGCGGCCGCAGCTCGCAGCCCACGCTCCGCAACCACAGGTCGAAGCCCGCCTTGCTCCCCTGGTACGCCGCCCAGCGGGGCGCGCCGGGCTGCTTCACCGACACCGTGGACACGTTGACGATCTGCCCGCCCCCTTGCGCGATCATGCGCGGCAGGAGCGCCGTGATGAGGGAGGCGGGGCTGGCGAAGTTGAGGGCCAGGCAGCGCCCCAGGTCGTCGCGCTCGAGCGACTGTACGACGCGCCGCCGGATGGACTTCCCCGCGTTCGAAACTACCGCGTCGATGCGCGGGTGGTTGGCCTCGAGGGCGGCGGCCAGCGCGGGAACCTCGGCCACCTTGTACAAGTCGGCGGGGTAGGCCCGGGCCTTGCCGCCCTCCCGCCTGATCTGCTCGGCCAGTTGGGCCAGCTTCTCGGCCGTGCGGGCCACCAGCAGCACCTCGGCCCCCGCTCGAGCCAGCAGCAAGGCTGTCGCCTCCCCGATCCCGTAGGAAGCCCCCGTGACGAGCACGGTCTTGCCGCCCACCCGCGCCCGCAGGCGCTCGAGGTCGCGACAGGCGGGCGGGGAGAGGAGGTAGCGGTTGAACAAGGACATGGCTTTTATGGTCGCATAAGTGTTGGTGGCTGATGGCTGAATGCAGGATGCTGGGTGCGGGGCGGGCGTCGTACGCAAGACGCCAAACGCTAAACGCCCTCGCCCCTGGCCCTCGACCCTTGACCCTCGACAAGCCGCATGCCACGAGCTGACCGCTGATGGTTGGCGGCTGACCGCTCCCCGTCCTAAAGCCCACCTCCACCGCTTTCTCACCCTCTTCTAGCCGAAAGCTTAGTAAGGTTCAGACTGATTCTTTTCCGCAGGGGGTGGGGATGCGTATTTTAGGGATCGTTGCACTGGCTTGGGTGATGGTTTCGGGGGCTTTCGGTCAGAAGGCCCAGCAGTTCGACATCTACCGCTTCGCCGTGCCGCAGGGGTGGGAGCGGCAGGACCGGGAGGGGGTGGTCTTCCTGCTGCCTCGAGGCCTGACGGGCAAGCAGGCGGTGCTGATGTCGCTGCTCCCGAGCCAGGAGTTCGGGGGTGACTTCCGGGGGTGGTTCGAGCGGGCGCTGGGGCGCTTCCACCAGGACCACGAGGTGCTCGAGCGCACCGAGGTCCAGACCAGCCGGGCCCAGCCCGGCGACTACCCCGTGCTCGCGCAGGGGGTGGTGGTGCGGGACCCGAAGGGCGTGACCCAGTACCGCTTTTACGTCGCGGGCCACGCCGGGGGGCGGGTGGCGCTGGTGATGTACGCGACGAGCTCGAGCGAGCTTTTCGCCCGTTATGAGCCCGCCTTCAAAGCTTTCCTCGACTCGCTCGAGTTCCACCCCGCCCAGGCCGGTGCGCCCAGGCCGGGCCCGTCCGCGCCCCCGCCTACGGCCAAACTGCCGCCCGTCAAGAGCCCTAGCTACGCCGACATCGTGCGGCTGAAGCTCGACCCCAAGCGCCAGCCCCTGCCCGACGAGTTCCGCTGCTACGCCTTCGCCAAGGGCGACGACTACTCCAAG
This sequence comes from Calidithermus terrae, assembly GCF_003574345.1. NCBI lineage: Bacteria > Thermotogati > Deinococcota > Deinococci > Thermales > Thermaceae > Calidithermus > Calidithermus terrae. The sequence continues at coordinate 11,933 of NZ_QXDL01000026.1, read as the reverse complement.
CCCGCCTTCGCGCTCCAGTTCTTCGGGAAGGACCAGTACCGCACGCCCGGCGGCAGCGGGACCTACGCCCTCAAGGCCGACGGCAGCCTGAGCTACGTGGTGTGGAAGAGCGGGCCCTTCGCGGGCTCGAGCGACGCGTTTTTGCTGTTCAGCGACTACGGCCAGCAGCTCGAGCTGCGCGACGTGGGGCCGCAGGAGCGCGATTACTACTGCTACCAGCAGGGCGCGCGCGAGCAGGTCGCCCGCGTCGAGTTCCGCTTCCGCGACCCGCAGCCGGGCAGCTACCCCTGCGTCCGCACCGACGGCTCCGGCCAGCGCGGCGGCACCCTGGAGGTCCTCCCCGGCCGGCGCTACCGCTTCGGCGGCGGCGAGGGCCGCTACACCGCCGACGTGCTGGGCCAGCAGGACGAGGACTACGGCCGCGTGGAGTTCACCAGCGGCCCCCTGGCCGAGCGCTACGCGTTCTATGCCGAGGACGAGACGGGCCTGCGCCAGTTCACCGTGCACGGGAAGAGCCGCCTGGAGTGCCGCCTGACGGTCGCCAAGCCCACCCGCCTCCCGCGCTTCGGCCCGGCCAAGGCCCCGCCCCCGCCGCCCGGCTCGGGGGGCCTCGAGGGGCGCTTTTATAGCTGGCGCCTCGACGTGATGGCCGCCTCGGGCACCCCCATGTGCGGCGGGCTGTGCTGGGACCTCTACTTCTTCCACAAGAACGGCTACGTCTACACCGGCGAGCCCGAGGAGGGCCTGGAGGAGGCCGACTGCAGCCGCACCAAGCCCAACGGCTTCCCGGTGTGCGAGGTCTACCGCGTCCAGGGCAACCGGATCGTCATCGGCGGGGGCAAGCCCGTCGCCTTCGGGCGTACCGCGGGAGGGCTCGAGCTCGGCGGCAAGACCCTCACGCGCCTCGAGCCCCTCGACGGCCTCAAGCTCCAGGGCCGCTACCGCGCGTTGAGCGCCTTCTCCACCAACCTCGGCGGGGGCGGGGGCGGCTTCTCGGAGGTGGTGCTCACCTTCAGCCGCGACGGCCGCTTCACCCGCGAGGGCGTGTCGGGCTACTCCTTCACCGCCACCGACACGGGCACGCCCTCGGGCGACACCACGGCGGGGGTGGCGGTGGGCAGCCAGCGCAGCAGCGGCGGGACCTACCGCTTCTTCGGCAACACCCTCGAGCTCAAGTTCGGCGACGGGCGGGTGGTGCGCTACTTCGCCTTCGTGGGCGAGCGCGACGAGGGCGGGAAGGTCAAGCTGCTGCGCCTGGGCGGGCGCGACTACTCGCTCGAGGAGAAATAGGGCCCTGCGCGGACGGGGGTGGCCGCGATGGGCTCGGGCACCGATTGGCATTAGGCCGCGACCTACCCTTTAGAAGGATGCCCGCGCCCACGCGGCGGCCGACACTGAGCGCGACGGCTGGGGGCAAAGGGTCGTGCACAGCGCCCCAGGCCTCAGCCCCGGAGGGACTCATGAGCCGATCGAAGCAGCAAGGCGGTTCGAAACAACAAGGCAGTACCCGGCAGCGCAGCGGCCAGGGCCAGCGCGGCGGCGCGCAGGGTGAGGGCACCCGCGAGGTCCGGGGCGGGGTCGCCCAAAAAGTCCAGCCCGACGAGCAACTCGCCGCCATCGTGGGCAAGGAGCCGCTCACCCGGGCCGAACTCACCAAGCGGATCTGGGACTACATCAAGTCCAACGACCTCCAAGACGCCGAAGACCGCCGCCAGATCCTCGCCGACGACCGCCTGCGCCCCATCTTCGGCAAGGACCGCGTCTCGATGTTCGAGATGACCAAGCTGGTCAACATGCACGTGCGCTGAGCGGGAAGGGGCAAGGATCTGATGGGTTGAGCCGTCAGCGGTCAGCCCTCAGCTTTCAGCGGAAGGCTCGGCCCGTGCTAGACCCCTCTCCGCCCGCGGGGAGGGTTTATCCCCCCCCGGCCCCCCTTGTTAAGGGGGAAAAGTAAGGGTGTCTTGCGTTTTGCGTCTTGCGTTCGGCGTACGACGTAGGACGTACGACGCACGACCCGCATTTCGCGTTCGGCTATCGGCTATCGGCGTTCGGCCATCGCCTCACTCCAACACCGCCCCGTACCGCGCACTGCTGACCAGCCGCGCGTACCGCGCGAACAGGCCGCTCTTGTAGTGCGGCTCGGGGGCCTGCCACCTGGCCTTGCGGGCTTCCAGGACTTCGGGGGCGACCTCGAGCTCCAGCGTCCCCGCGTCGCAGTCGATGGCGATGACGTCGCCTTCCTCCACGAGCGCGATGGGGCCGCCCAGGTAGGCCTCGGGGGCGACGTGGCCGATCATCAGGCCCTTGGTGCCGCCGGAGAAGCGGCCGTCGGTGATGAGGGCGACCTCGGGGCCTAAGCCCTCGCCCACCAGGGCGCTGGTGACGGAGAGCATCTCGGGCATGCCGGGGGCGCCCTTGGGGCCCTCGTAGCGGATCACCACCACGTCGCCGGGCCGGATCTGCTTCGCCAGCACGGCCTTCATCGCCCCCTCCTCGCCGTCGAAGACCCGGGCCGGGCCCCGGAACTGCTTGCGCTCGGTGCCCGCGAGCTTGAGCACCGCGCCTTCGGGGGCTAAGGAGCCGTGCAGCACGCGCAGGCCGCCCTCGGGCTTGAAGGCGCGCTCGCGCGGCACCACCACCTGCTGGCCGGGGGCCTCGGGGGCGTCCTGGGCCTCTTCCCACAGGGTCTTGCCGGTGACGGTCTTCTGGTCGCCGTCGATCAGGCCGCCCTCGACCAGGCGGCGGATGATGAGGGGGATGCCGCCCGCCTCCCAAAGCTCCCACGCGGTGTAGGTGCCCCAGGGGCGCATGTCGGCGATGACCGGGGTCCGGCGCGAGACGCGGTCGAAGTCCTCGAGCTCGAGCTTGACCCCCACCTCCCGCGCGATGGCCATGAGGTGCAGCACGGCGTTGGTCGAGCCGCCGGTGGCCGCCACGGCCGCGATGGCGTTGAGGAAGGACTGGCGGGTGAGGAAGTCGGCGGGCTTCCAGTCGTTGCGGATGGCCTCGGCCAGCACCCGCATGGCCCGGCGCCCGGCGGCCTTCTTCTCGGGCACGACGGCGGGGATGGAGTTGTAGCCGACGGGGGAGAGGCCCAAGACCTCGAGCACCATGCTCATGGTGTTGGCGGTGTACTGCCCGCCGCAGGCCCCGGGGCCGGGGATGGCGGCGCGCTCCACCTCGGCGAGCTGCTCGTCGCCGATCTTGCCCGCCGCGTGCTGGCCCACCGCCTCGAAGACCGAGACCACCGTGAGGTTCTTGCCCCCCAGCTTTCCCGGGGCGATGGAGCCGCCGTAGAGCACCAGCCCCGGCACGCCCGCGCGGATGACGCCCATGGCCCCGCCCGGGTTGGTCTTGTCGCAAGCGACCAGCGCCACCATGCCGTCGTAGAGGTAGCCCTGCGCCACCAGCTCCACCGAGTCGGCGATCACCTCGCGGCTGATGAGGCTCGCCCGCATCCCCGGCGTGCCCATGCTGATGCCGTCGGAGATGGCCGGGGCGCCGAACTCGAAGGAGTGCATCCCCGCCTCCTTGGCCCCCTCCTTGAGGTCGGCGGCCAGCTCGCGCAGGTGGAAGTTGCAGGGCATGCCCTCGGTCCAGGTGTTGACGATGCCCACCCAGGGGATCTTGAAGTCTTCGTCGCTGACGCCCACCGCCCGCAGCATCGAGCGGGCCGGGGCCTGTTGGGGGCCTTGTTTGATCCGGTCTGAACGCATGAAACCTCCGGTGTGTCGTACGTCTTACGCCGTACGTCGTACGCGAGCTATGGCCTTCGAGGCGTAGGACGTATGACGTATGACATTAGGCATCGGCATACGTCGCAATCCTACCGTGGAAGCGGCGGGGTTCGTTCTGGAGCAGCCGCACCAGGGCCCGGGCGGTCTCCTCGGGCGAGCGCAGGCGGCCCTGCTCCAAGAAGCCCTGGAACATCGCGGCGATGGGGCCGGGGGCCTCGCGGCCCTGCCGCTGCATGTCGGTGTCAACGGTGCCGGGGCTGTAGACGAAGCAGGTGACCTTGGGCTCCTCGGCGGCGAGCTGGAAGGCGAGGTAGTGCTCGGCGGCCTTGGCCGCGCCGTAGGCGCCCCAGCCCGGGACGTTGCGGCTGGCCGCCCCCGATCCCACGAACACCGCGACCCCGCCGCCCTGGCGCACGAGGTTGGGGTAGGCGTAGCGGGCGAGCTGGAAGGCGGCCTTGACGTTGGCGCCGAACACCTCGTCGAACTGTGCCTCGCTCAGCTCCCACAGCGCGGGCCCGGGGTGCAGCACCCCGGCGTTGTGGACGAAGCCGGCGAAGTTGCCGATCACCTTGGCGGCCTTGACCAGGAATTGCGCGGTCTGGTCGCTGGCGGCGTCGCCCGGCACTGCCCTGGCCTGCACCCCCAGGGCGCGGCACTCCTGGGCCACGGCCTCGAGCGCCTGCGCGCCGCGCGCGCCCAGCACCACGTTGGCCCCGGCGCGGGCGAGCTCGAGGGCGAGCGCCCGCCCGATGCCCCGGCTGGCCCCGGTCACGACCCAGGTCTGGCCCTGCAGGCTCAACTACACACTCTCCCAGGTGGCGACCTTGCCGTGGAAGCGGCGGGGGCTGCCCTCCAGCAGGCGCACCAGCGCCCGGGCCGACTGCTCGGCGCTGATCACGTGGCCCTGCTCCACGTAGCCCTTGAACAGCGGGCGCACCACGTCGGCGCCGCCGCCTTCGGCCTCGAGGAGCTGCCGGGTGTAGTCGGTCTCCACGATGCCCGGGCGGTAGACGAAGCAGACGACGTCGGGGGCCTCGGCGGCGAGCTGGCGGGCGAGGTGCTCCTCGGCGGCCTTGGCGATGGCGTAGACGCCCATGCCGGGCACGTTGTGCTCGGCGGCCCCCGAGCCCAGGAACACCGCCACGCTGCCCTCCTGGCGCAGCAGGTGGGGGTAGGCGTGGCGGGCGAGCTGGTAACCGCCTTTGACGTTGGACTCGAGGATCTCGTCGTACTGGCTCTCGACGAGCTCGTACACCAGCGGCCCCGCGTTGAGGATGCCCGCGTTGTGGATGAAGCCCTTGAAGGGGCCGAGCTCGAGCGCCGCCTGCACCATCTGCCGCGTCACCGCGTCGCTGGCCGCGCTCCCGGCCACCGCGACCACCTGCACGCCCAGCTCGCGCACCCGGTCGCGCACGAACTCCAGCGCCACCTGGTTGCGCGCGCCCAGCACCAGGTGGGCCCCGGCCTTAGCCATCTCGATGGCGAGGGCCTCGCCGATGCCCCGGCTGGCCCCTGTGATGATGAAGCTCTTGCCGCGCAGGTTCATCCGACCACCTCTTACGCCCAGCCTACCCTCAAACCGCGGCCCGGTGCACGGACGCGACGACCTGCCGCGCGAACTCCTGCGTGCTGGCCTTGCCGCCGAGGTCGGGGGTGGGGTTGGTGGCGAGGGCGCGGCTCACCGCCTCCTCGATCTCGCGGGCGACGTCGGGACGGTCGAGGGCGTGGGTGAGCAGCATGGCCGCCGAGAGGATGGCGGCGGTGGGGTTGGCGATGCCTTTGCCCGCGATGTCGGGGGCCGAGCCGTGCACCGGCTCGAAGAGGGGGGTCTTGGCCCCCAGGCTGGCCGAGGGCAGCAGGCCCAGCGAGCCCGGCAGCACCGAGGCCAAGTCGGAGAGGATGTCGCCGAAGATGTTGCCCGTCACCACCACGTCGAAGCGGCCCGGCCTGGTGACGAGGTGCATGGCCATCGCATCGACGTACTGGTGCTCGAGCCCCACGTCGGGGTAGTCGCGGTGCACCTCCCCCACCACCTTCCGCCAGAACTCGCCGACCTCGAGCACGTTGGCCTTGTCCACGCTGCACACCTGCCCGCGCCGCTTGCGGGCCGCCTCGAAGGCCACCCGGGCGATGCGCTCGACCTCGGGCCTCGAGTAGCGCTCGGTGTTCCAGCCCTCCTGTGCGTTCATCCCGCGCGGGGTGCCGAAGTAGATGCCCCCGGTGAGCTCGCGGATCACCAGCACGTCCACGCCGCGGGCGATCTCGGGCTTGAGGGGGGAGAGGTGCTCGAGGCCGGGCAGCACCTTGGCCGGGCGCAGGTTGGCGAAGAGGTCGTGGGCCTTGCGGATCGCCAGCAGGCCGGTCTCGGCGCGGACGTCGCGGGGCACGTGGTCCCACTTGGGCCCGCCGATGGCGCCCAGCAGGATGGCGTCGGCCTCGAGGCAGCCCCGCGCGGTCTCCTCGGGGTAGGGCTTGCCGTGGGAGTCGATGGCGTTGCCGCCGAAGGGGAAGGCCTCGAACTCGAGCTTCAGGCCGTAGGCCTCGTCGGCGGCCTTGAGCACGTCTACGGCGGCAGCGGTCACTTCGGGGCCGATGCCGTCACCGGGAAGGAGGGCGATTTTGGGCATGGTTTCCTTTCTGTCGAGCGTCGTACGCCGTAGGCCTAGTTCCCTGCCTACGGTGCGGGACGCGTCAGCTTTTCACCGCTTTGGGCAGCCGGGCCGAGGCCTGCTCGAGCAGCTCCCCCGCCTCGAGCAGGTCGGCGATGGGGTCCCAGCGGCCCGAGACCAGGGCCTTCCGGGCGCTCTCGGGCAGGCTCACCCCGAAGGCCGTGCCGGCGTAGCGCACCTCGAGCCGCTCGACGTCCACGGTGACCTCGAGGGCCGGGTTTTCCTCCACGGCCGCCGCCAAGGCCTCGATGTCGGCCTTGCTCGCGCTCACGCAGGGCATGGACAGCGCGGTGGAGTTGCCGAAGAAGATCTCCGCGAAGCTCTCCCCGATGAGGGCGCGGAAACCGGCGCGGTAGATGGCCTGGGGGGAGTGCTCGCGGGAGCTGCCGCAGCCGAAATTGGCGCCCACCAGCATGATCGAGGCGCCCTTGAAGCGGGGGTCGTTGAGCGGGTGGGGCTTCTGCGAGCCGTCGGGGGCGTAGCGCTCGTCGTAGAACAGCGCCTCGCCCAGCCCGTCGAAGGTGACGACCTTGAGGTAGCGCGCGGGGGTGATGCGGTCGGTGTCGATGTCGTTGCCGGGGACGTGCACGGCACGTCCGCTGACCTGCTGGATCTTCTCGAGGGCCATTTCAGTGTGCTCCTTGCGTTGCACGCGGGTATCTCGTAGCCGGTGGCCGGTAGCTCGGGGCGCCGTGGGCGTTCGCGCTCATGCCCCCACCAGCCCCCCCACGCCGAACACCTCGCGCGCGTCGCTGACCTGCCCGGTCACGGCGGCGGCGGCCACCATCACCGGGCTCATCAGCACCGTGCGGCCGGTGGCCGAGCCCTGCCGCCCCTTGAAGTTGCGGTTGGAGCTCGAGGCGCACAGCTCATCGCCCACCAGCTTGTCGGGGTTCATCGCCAGGCACATCGAGCAGCCCGCGCCGCGCCACTCGAAGCCCGCCTCGCGGAAGACCTCGGCGATGCCCTCCTCCTCGCACTGCCGGGCCACCGCCTGCGAGCCGGGCACCGCGATGGCCCGCACGCCGGGGGCCACCTTGCGGCCCTTGAGGTACTTCGCCACCTCGCGGAAGTCGGAGACGCGGCCGTTGGTGCAGCTCCCCAGGAAGGCCACGTCCACCTTCACGCCCTTGATGGGCTGGCCGGGCCGGAGCTTCATGTGGGCCAGGGCCTCCTCGAGCCCCGCCCGCTCGGACTCGGGGTAGAGGGCGGGGTCGGGCACCCGGTCGGTGATGGCGCAGCCCTGCCCCGGGTTGATGCCCCAGGTCACGGTGGGGGCGATGTTCTCGGCCCGGATGTTCACCACGTCGTCGTAGCGGGCGTCGGGGTCGGAGGCCAGGGCCTTCCAGCGCTCCACCGCCCGCTCCCACTCGGCCCCCTTGGGGGCGTAGGGGCGGCCTTTGAGGTAGTCGAAGGTGGTCTGGTCGGGGTTGACGTAGCCGCAGCGCGCCCCGCCCTCGATGCTCATGTTGCACACGGTCATGCGCTCTTCCATGCTGAAGCCCTCGAAGACGCTGCCGCCGTACTCGTAGGCGTAGCCCAGGCCCCCGTTGACGCCCAGCACCTTGATGATGTGCAGGATCACGTCCTTGGCGTAGACGCCGGGCCGCAGCTTCCCCTCGACGTTGATGCGCCGCACCTTGAGCTTGCCCATCGCCAGGGTCTGCGTCGCCAGCACGTCGCGCACCTGGGTGGTGCCGATGCCGAAGGCGATGGCCCCGAAGGCCCCGTGCGTCGAGGTGTGGGAGTCGCCGCAGGCGATGGTCATGCCCGGCTGGGTGATGCCCTGCTCCGGCCCGATCACGTGCACGATGCCCTGCTGACCGCTGGAGACGTCGAAGAAGGTGACGCCGTGCTCCCGCACGTTCTCCCGCAGCTTCTTGATCATCTCGTCGGCCTGGGGGTCGGCGAAGGGCTCGAGCAGGCTGTGGGTGGGCACGATGTGGTCCACGGTGGCGAAGGTGCGCTCGGGGAAGCGCACCCTGAGCCCGAGGTCCTTGAGCATGCCGAAGGCCTGGGGCGAGGTGACCTCGTGGATGAGGTGGGCGTCGATGAACAGCTGCGTCTGGCCGTTGGGCAGTGTCCGCACGGCGTGGCTTTCCCAGACTTTCTCGTACAGGTTTTTTCCCATTTCCGCTGACCTCCCGCGCCGACAGCGCAGCACGAAAGGCTTCCGAGGGTTCCCCGGAAGCCACAGCGCTCGCACGCGCCTAAGCCCACGGGGTCGGTGGGCTTAGAACTAGGCGCTGAACCCGCTGGCGCATTGGGGCGAGTATAGCTTTTGGTATACCAAAGCGTCAAGGGCCGGTGAGGGAGTGGCTTGCAGGACGGCGGGGTGGAGGGGTGACGGGCTCGAGGCCCCCCCCGACCCGCGCGGATGAGAAATGTGGGGTATCATGCGTGAGCAACTCGGGAACGAGGGCGTGGAGCGCCGTTGACGCCACCTTTTCTGGGTTTGCCCATACGACCGGAGGCAAACGATGATGCGTACGTTGCGGATACTGGGAATGGCATTGGTGGTGGCGTTGGGCGGCTGGGTGGTCGCGACCCACACGGCGGCGAACATTTTCGACATCGCCCGGGAGGCCCTCGAGAACGACGACTCCGGCCTGACGCTCGTCCAGACGGTGGCCTTCCTCTTCTCCGAGGAGGACGACAGCTTCACCTACTCCTTCGAGACCCTCAAGGACACCGACTACAAGGTCATCGTCGTCACCGACGAGGAGGTGATGGAGGACGTGGACGTGGAGATGGCCTACGCGAACGGCAAGGCCATCTTCAGCGAGAGCGACCCCGACACCACCCAGGTCGAGCACGAGTTCACCTCCGAGGGCGGCGTGGTGGAGATCACCCTCACCGCCGCCGCGATGCCCGACTCCGACGGCTACGCGGCCATCCTGATCCTCGAGGACTACTGAGCAGGTGCCCATAGCCGATAGCTCATAGCCGCGTCGGGCACGACGAACCAGGGTGGCCCACAAGGGCCCTGCTGAGAGCCGCTCGAGCCCCCCACCCCCGGCCGGAAGGCCGGGGTTTTCGTTGGGCATTGGGAACCATTGCGAAGACTGGAAGAGGCATAAAACGGCTCCTGAACAATGATTTTCTTTCCCAATCTGTCATTTATGGACCCACTCGAGGTATAGAATCTTGGAACGAGGAGCGCATGAACGATAGTGACTTCCTTGGAGTGGGTTGGGCCTTCCCGGTCGGCGTGGACAAGCGCGGCCGGATCGCCCTCGCCCGCCACGAGACCGACATCGAGCAGGCCATCCGCATGATCCTCCTGACGCCCAAGGGCCAGCGGGTCATGCGGCCGGAGTTCGGCTGCCAGATCCACGACCTGATGTTCGCGCCCATGGACGCGAGCACCATGGGGCTGGCCAGCTTTTACGTGGAGGAGGCGCTGAAGGTGTGGGAGCCGCGCATCGAGGTGCTCGAGGTGCGGGTCCAGCCCGACCCCGAGCGCGAGGAGCGCATGCTCATCCACATCCACTACGCCGTCAAGGCCACCCACGACAAGCGTTCGCTGGTCTTCCCCTTCTACCGCATCCCGGGCGAACTGCCGGAGAGCACTTCTTGAGTGGGTCCAGATAGGAGAACCATGCCGCTGCCTACCCCCAACCTCGACGACCGCCGCTTCCAGGAGATCGTGGACCAGGCCAAGCGCCTGATCCCCCACTACTGCCCCGAGTGGACCGACCACAACGTCTCCGACCCCGGCGTAGCCCTCATCGAGCTCTTCGCCTGGATGACCGACATGGTCCTCTACCGCATGAACCAGGTGCCCGACAAGCTCTTCACCCGCTTCATGGAGCTCGTGGGGGTCAAGCTCCAGCCCCCCAGGGCGGCCCGGGCCCCGGTCACCTTCTACCTCTCGGCCCCGCCGGAGCAGGACCTGCTCATCCCCGAGGGCACCGAGGTCGCCACGGTGCGCACCGAGACCAGCCCGGCCATCGTCTTCACCACCGAGGCCGACCTGCTCGTCCGCCCGCCGAAGGTGCTGGGCGCGTTCCAGTACTTCGCCCAGGGCCCGCAGGAGAACGCCTGGATCGCCCACGACCTGCGCCGCCTCGAGCTGCCCGGCGAGCGCCTGCCGCTCTTCTCGCCCGAGCCCCAGGTGGGCGACGCCTTCTACGTCGCCCTCGAGCACGACCACTCCAACCACGTGCTGGCGCTGGTGCTGGAGTGCGAGGAGGCCGGCGGGGCGGGCGTGGACCCGCGCCGCCCGCCCCTGGAGTGGCAGGTCTGGCAGGGCCCGGTGAGCCGCTGGGTGCCCTGCGAGCTCGAGCACGACGGAACGGGGGGCTTCAACTACTCCGGCGAGGTCATCCTGCACCTGCCGCCCATGCAGCCCGGGGCCTTCCAGGGGCTGTCGGCCTACTGGCTGCGGGTGCGCCTGAGCGAGGCCCAGGCCGGGCCCGGCGGCTACAAGGTCTCGCCGGAGATCCAGAAGCTGCGGCTGGAGGCCCGCGGGGGCACGGTGGGGGCCCGCCACGCCACCACCGTGCTCGACGAATACCTGGGCCAGAGCGAGGGCACGCCGGGCCAGAGCTTCAAGCTGCGCTTCGCCCCCGTCCTGCCGCGCGACCCCCGGCGCGACACCCTCACCGTCGAGCCCCCCGGCGGGCCGCTCGAGGCGTGGCAGGAGGTCGAGGACTTCGCCGACTCCGGCCCCGGGGACCGGCACTACACCCTCGACCCCCTCGAGGGCACCCTCACGCTGGGCCCCGCCCTCCTGCAGCCCGACGGCTCGGTCTACCGCTTCGGCCAGATCCCGCCCAAGGGCAGCGTGCTGCGCTTCAGCCGCTACCAGTACGGCGGCGGCGTGGGCGGCAACGTGCCCAAGGGCGCTTTGAGCGTGCTCAAGTCCTCGGTGCCCTACGTCGCGCGCGTCACCAACCGCCAGGAGGCGGCGGGCGGGGCCGACGCGCAGAGCCTCGAGGACGCCAAGGTGCGCCTGCCCCAGTTCCTGCGCACGCGCCACCGGGCGGTCACGGCCGACGACCACGAGTACCTCGCCGCGCAGGTGCCCGGCGTGGCCCGGGCCTGCTGCCTGGCCCCCGGGGCTCAGCCGGGCGCCCCGGGCGACCCCAGACCCGGGGAGGTGGTGCTGCTCGTCCTGCCGCAGGTTCGCAGCCGCGAGGCGATGCCCCAGCCCGAAGACCTCGCCCTCTCGGCCGAACTGCGGGCCGCGGTGCTCAACCACCTCGCCGACCGGCAGGTGCTGGGGAGCCGGCTCGAGGTGCGCGCGCCGCAATTGGTGTGGGTCACGGTGGACGCCCGCCTGCGCCCCACCGACCCCGCGCTCGCCGCCGAGGTGCAGGCCTGGGCCGAGGCCGAGCTCTACCGCTACCTCAACCCCTTCACCGGCGGGCCCAGGGGGCAAGGCTGGCCCTTCGGCCGCGACCTCCACGTCTCCGAGCTCTACGCCCTGCTGCAGCGCCACGCGGGGGTGGAGTTCGTGGAGGAGCTCCACATCGGCCTCAGCGAGCCGGGCTCGAGCGCCCCGCCCCAGCCCGCCCCCCAC
>NZ_QXDL01000259.1:0-4989 GCF_003574345.1 Calidithermus terrae | reverse complement strand
AGGGCCCGCGCCGCGGCCACGATGGCCCTGGCTTGGCCCCAGGCGGTGTCGATGAGGGTGAAGCCGTCTTCCTCCCGCACCAGGAAGGCGTTGATGGGGAAGGGGAAGGCCTGGGTGAGCTGGACCATCAAGCCCGGCACAGCCTCGAGGTGCACCTTAACGTCACCGAGGGGCGGGAGCGACGCTCGAGCCTTCAAGGGGAAGGTTCCTCCTCTCGCCCGCGGGCCAAACCCTGCGTGCAGAAGGCGCCAAGCACGCGACAACTCCGGAACGAGGTGCCAGCATGGCCGCAACAGCCCAAGGCGGGGCGGGCCGGTTGGCGCCTCCCGGTTTTTAACCGCGACGGCCCCCCGCCCGCGGGCGGGGGGCCAGGCCATGGCCCGCTAGGGCGTACAGGGGTTGAGCGGCGCGGCCGTGTTGCGCGGGTTGGGAGCGCCCACGCTGAAGTCGGCGGCGTTGTTGTTGCTGTCCTGGCAGCCGTTGCCCGCCCGCAAGGCGGCGGTGGTGTTGGAAAGGGCAGCCGTGGGGCCGCTCCCCTCGAAGGCGTTGGCCCCGCCGTAGCCCACGAAGTCGGCCAAATCGGGGTTGCCGAGGGGGCTCGAGCCGGTGAGGGTGGTCTGGCTCTTCACCAGCGCCACCTTGCCGGCCGTGGCGCTCATGGCGATGCTGCCCACGGCGTCGGGGGTGGGCAGGCTCACGGTGCCGCCCGTGCCCGCGGCCTGCTGCACCAGGTAGTACTGGCCGGGGGCCACGGAGCCGGTGAGGTTGGTGCGCTGCCAGGTGGTGCCGCTCGAGGAGGCGTACTGCACGCTCCAGCTCGAGAGGTCCAGAGGGGTGTTGCCGCAGTTGAACAGCTCGACGAAGTCGTTCTTGAGCGTGGCGCCGCTGTTGCCGCCGCCGCCGTAGACCTGGCTGATCACCACGCAGCTCGTGGCGGGGGCCGGGGTGACGGTGAGGGTGAAGCTGGCGGTGCGGGTCAGGCCGCCGCCGGTGCCGGTGACGGTGAAGGCGTAGGCGCCGGGGGCCAGGCTGGCGGAGGTGGCGACGTCGAGGGTGGTGCTGGTGGGGCCGCCCGGCAGGCTGAGGGTGTTGGTGGGCGAGGAGATCAGGACGCCCGGCACGCCGGGGCCTACCGAGAGGGTGACGTCGCCGCTGAAGCCCTCGAGCGCCGTCGCGCTCACCGTCAGGCGGGTGCCCTGCCCGGCCTGCACGCTGGGCGCGGTGTCGGAGAGGCTGAGGGCGAAGTCGGGCGGCGCGGCGGGGTCGGCGGTGAGGGCGAGGCCCAGCAGCAGCGGGTCGTGGTCGGAGGAGCGGTAGGGGGTGGGGGCGTAGCGGTCGTCGGGCTTGAACTCCGTGTTGTAGTCGAAGGCCCGGGGCTCGTCGGCGTTGATGTGCCACTCGGTGAAGCCGGTGACCTGCGGGCTGAGCGAGGCGGTGACGAAGGCGTGGTCGAGGTTGCCGCTCTGCCCGTCGAAGACGTAGCTGTAGCGCTTGGGGGCGGGGGTGCGCAGCACTAAGTTCTCCAGGCCCGCGGCGGTGAGGGTGTTCACGGGGTCCTCGGCGGCGTAGGCGTTGAAGTCGCCCAGCAGCACCACGTCGGGGTCGGTGGCCTTGAGCTGCTCGAGGAAGCCCAAAAGCTTCTGGGCCTGCTGCACCCGCAGCGCGTTCCAGCAGCCCTGGCCGTAGTCCTGGTTGGGGTCGGAGGGGTCGGAGGGGCAGGAGCCCTTGGACTTGAAGTGGTTGACCACCGCCGTGAAGCGCCCGCCGGTGCCCAGGTCGCGGAAGGTCTGGGCCAGGGGGGGGCGGGAGTGGACGGGGTCGTTGTCCACCCGGAAGGCCCCCTCCGGCTTGACCTTAGCGGGCTTGTAGATCAGGGCCACCTTGATCTCGTCGGTGCCGATGGTGCCGGTCTGGACGGCGGCGTAGGTGCCCGCCCCCAGCGCGGCGTTGAGCGCGGCCACGAAGTCGGCGAGGGCGGTGTCGCCGTTGTTCTGCATCTCGATGAGGCCCACCACGTCGGCGTCGAGGCCGGCGACGGTGGCGACGAGCTTGGCCTTCTGGCGCTCGAACTCGGCCGGGTTGCTGGCCCCGCGCGAGCCGAGGGTGGTGAAGTAGTTGAGCACGTTGAAGCTCGCCACCCGCAGCGAGCCGCCCACCGCCTCGGGGGCCGCGGGGCGCGGGTTGGCGCTGGCGAAGCTCACCGGGCCCACCGGCTGCACGCGGTAGGCGCTGAAGCCGAAGGTCAGCACGCCGCTGAGGCCGGTCACGGTGTCGCCCACGCGGCGGGTGCCGTCGGGGCCGGGGCCGCTGAGGTAGGGGATGGTGGCGGGGTTCTGCGCCGTGGAGGCGTCGTCGAGCAGGATGCGGCGGCGCGGGTTGAGGGCGGGGGAGTCGCCCAGCCCGTTGCCGTTGGTGGGGTTGTACTGGCGCCCGTCGGAGGAGAGCGTGACCTCGCCGAAGCGGGCGAGGTTGAAGACCTCGGTGACGGTGAGGGTCTCGGGGAAGCTCACCAGCATGCCCTCGTAGCGCTCGAGGTCGGCCACCGCCGCCACCGGAAGGTCTACCGGGGTGGGCTCTACCGACACCCCGCCCTCGCACACCGTCACGCTGGTCACGGCCTCGAGCTCGGTCAGGGTGTCGCTGCCGGAGGCGAACTCCTTGACGTTGCCCGTCACCTGCACGTAGTCGCCCACGTTCACCGCGAAGGTGGTGTTGAACACGAACAGCCCGTCGGAGGTGGCGGGGTCGTCGTCGCCGCGGAAGTCCTGGATGTAGAAGCCCCCGAGCTGCCCGCTGGCCTGGTAGTCGCCTATCACCACGCCCTCGGTGGTCACGGTCTGGCCCGCCAGGGGGCTGGCCGTGCCGCTGCCCTGGATCTGGTAGGTGCGGGTCACGCTGGCCCCGGCCGGGCACTGCGGCGTGCGCAGGGTGGTGAAGCTCCAGGCGTAGGGCTCGGCCAGGCGGCCGCCCGCGCGGCTGTGGGCGAGGGTGCTCAGCGCCACGGTGTAGGTGCTGGCCTCGGCGAAGGGCTGGGCCGGGGTCAGGCTGAGCGTGGCGGAGTCGGCGCTCCAGGCGAACTGCTCCTCGCGCGGGGGGCAGGCGCCGGGGAAGGCGGCCTTCACGTCCTGCTGCACGCCGCCCACGAAGATGCGCGTGGTGCCGGGCATCCCCCTCGAGGTGTAGAAGAACACCTCGCCGCCCGCAGGCACCACGCCCACGCCCTTCTGCGGGGTCCTGAACACGTCCCAGCTAAAGCTGATGGGCTGGGGGTTGGGGTTGCGAACCCGCCACTTGCCGTTGCACACGCTGCTCAGGCGCAGCCTGTCGAAGCTCGCCGGGTTGCTGGCCGGGTCGTAGCGGCCGGGGAATACGCTGACGGCGGTCTGGGTCGGGTCCGCGTCCATGGCCTCGTCGAACGTGACGCTCACCGGCCGGTCCGGCCGCACGCCGACGGCCCCGGCCGCCGGGACGGTGCTGAGCACCACCGGGGTTCCCCCCAGCGGGAAAACCCCGCCCGGCAGGGCCGAAGACTTGGGGGCCTGGCTGCAGGCTGCGATGGCAGCCACCAGGCCCGCCGCCAACCAAAGGCGAGCTGAATTCATTGGATCCCTCCTAGCGACACTGTACGGTTTTCCCCGCTTCTTTCTCTGGAACGGCTCGGCTTATGGCCGAAAAGCTCCCGCCCCAGGGGCCAGTGTTTCGCGGTCTCGTCAGCTAAAGGCCAGCCAGGGCCCGCCTCCTCGCGTGCCCCGACGGCTCAAGTCGCCCACCCGTTGCGCCCGGCCGGGGGCCCGGCCTACCCTGGAGGAAAGGAGGCGGTGGACATGCAGGCTGGCGAATTGCGGCGCCTGCTCGAGCGCGTCCTCCCCGCCCGGCCCTTCGAGGTGCGGCTGTGGGACGGGTCGGTGTTGCCCGCCACGGCGGAGCCTAGGGCCACGCTGGTGCTGGGGCGGGGCTTGCTCGAGGGGCTGGCTCCCCCGCTCGACCTGGCCCTGGGCGAGGCCTTCGTGCGGGGGGATCTGGAGGTCGAGGGCGACCTGGGGGCGGTGCTGGCGGCGCTGGAGCACGTCGAGCTGCCCGCCTCCCCGCTGGAGTGGGCGCGGGGGGTGGCCCTGGGCGCGGCGGGCGTCCGCGGGCTCGGCGCCCGCCTGCACGGGACGGCGCACTCCCCGGCCCGCGACCGCCAGGCGGTGCGGCACCACTACGACCTCTCCAACGACTTCTACCGGCTGTGGCTCGACGCACGCATGGTCTACTCCTGCGCCTACTTCCCCCGCGGCGACGAGAGCATCGAGCAGGCCCAGGAGGCCAAGCTCGAGCTCATCTGCCGCAAGCTGCGGCTGCGGCCGGGCGAGCGCCTGCTCGACGTCGGCTGCGGCTGGGGCGGGCTGCTGATCCACGCCGCCGAGCGCTACGGGGTGGAGGCCTTAGGCATCACGCTCTCGCAGGCCCAGCTCGAGGAGGCCCGCGCGCGGGTGCGGCGGCGGGGGCTCGAGGGCCGCGTGAGGGTCGAGGCCCTCGACTACCGCGAGGTGCGGGGCCGCTTCGACAAGGTCGCCAGCGTGGGCATGGCCGAGCACGTGGGCCGGGCCAACCTGGGGCGCTACTTCCAGGCCGCCTTCGCCTGCCTCGAGCCCGGCGGCCTCTTCCTGCACCACGCCATCGCGCGGGGGCCGGTCCCGCCGAAATCCCCCGCCTGGGCCGCCTCCGGCGAGTTCATGCGGCGCTACGTCTTCCCCGACGGCGAGATCCTGCCGCTGTGGGAGATGCTGCGCGAGGCGGAAACCGCCGGCTTCGAGGTGCGCGACGTGGAAGACCTGCGCGAACACTACGCCCGCACCCTCGAGCACTGGCGCCGCCGCCTCGAGGCCCGCCTCCAGGCGGCCTCTCCCCCGGCCTGAGCCGTTGGCGAGCACGAAAAGCACCCGCGCGTTGGGCGCCCGGCGGCGGGCCACCGGCGTATTTTTGACCGCCCTTTGACCAGGCCTC
>NZ_QXDL01000258.1:0-5001 GCF_003574345.1 Calidithermus terrae | reverse complement strand
TTGTCCACGCACAGGCGATGACACCCTCCGCGCCCCTGCGGCGCTGGGGGCTCATCGAGATCCATCTTTATAGCCCACCCGGGCGCACGTCTATGCAGGATCGAGGGAAGGTGCAAGTTTTGAGGTAGAGCTTCGGTCGGGATGTAACCACAGGCTTATTGGTGTTGAGGTGGGTTATAAATCATGGACAGACGGACGAGATCGCCTTCGAGTCTGGTATCGTGGTAATCGGATTCGCCTTGAGCGATGGCCCTTGGAGTGAAGTCAACAGCAAAAGACCAACCCGGCAAATCGCTGACGGCATAGTGCCGTGCGATACTACCATAGTCTTCCTGCCAGCCGAAGATGACTTTAAAGTTTCTGGGTACGGATTGCTCCAGAGCCGCGCGAAACTCGGCGAATCGCTCATACTTATCGCTTTTGAAACTGATGAACTGAAAGCAAAATGTTGCACCCCCTTGCTTGAAGTCTTCTTTGATGAACTCATCCAGAACACTGGGGCATTTAGTCTCTCTAAGTCTGATTTTTGTTTGTAGGGTAGTGAGAACTTGATCGTAGAGTTCTCTAGGAGTTTTTCCTACCATCAGGATACCTACCTTCTCTGCCCTGAAAAGACCAGCAAGGCTGATTATTAGAACCCTCAACCATAGCAAGCCCCTCATTGAGAACTCTTAAACCTAACCCTTAGGATTGCTTATGGATCGTAGCCCAGCGAAAAACTCACGACATCCCCCTCAAGGGTAATGCCCAACCTACTATAGGATTCTTGCTCGAGTACCCGAGGGCCAAAATCAATAAGCAGATACCATCCAGGATGGTTTACTAGGCGATAACTGCGTCCTATATAGCCGTAGTTTTCACGCCACCCGGTTTTGGGCGAAAACTCCCTGCGTAGCACGCGGTCTAGAGCTTTCTGAAGTTCCTGGAGGCGCTGGTACTTGTCCGGCTCACCAGAAATCAGCTGAAAACATAGAAAATCACCACCGTCCTCTCTGTTGCGCCTCACAGAGCTCTCCATTACCTCTGGGCACCTGATTTCCTTAAGGGTAACGACTTGCTGGAGGGATGTGATCAGATCATCGTAGAGTTGTTTTGGGCTGAGTGTCCCGCTCATTTTGTTGATGCCCCCTTGCACATAAGCAATGCCGACTGCTGTTAGCAGTAGGGTTGTTACTATTAGCGCGGGCCTCGTCATAGTCACCTTCATTGACCTGGATGCCATGAGTACCAAATTTGCTCAATGCGCCGTTTGAGATTATCTTTGATTTCTCTTGATATGGCCATTTGTTCAATGCGGCTTCCTAACTTTAGTGCCTCCTGTAAACTTTTTGCCTGCTTCACCCACGCCTCTACTTGCCGGTAGGCTTTATCGTACTCCTCTACACTGAGCGCGGCGCTGCCCAGAATGTAGGCTGTCGCCTGCTTAGCGTTGTTCCTGGTTTCGCGGAAGATAACCCCCTCGCCGAAAAGTTCTCCTATTAGCTCGAGAGGTAAGGTCACGATATCGCCGGCAAAATCGCCAGCGGCCTCCCAACCTGAGATGGCCTTATACCTGCCGCTCTTTACCCCCTCTTTGAATCGCTCGATGTATTGCCCCGCCATTTGCCGTAGTTGCTCGGCTATGACACGCTCCGGGTCATTGTTCTCAACATCGGTACTGTATGTGTTTACGTACTGGACGGGGTTATCCCCGGTTAGCCCTTTGTTGGCAATGGCTTTTTGCTCAGGGGTGAAAGGCTTATCCGGTGAGGACTCGATGGCTGTTGAGAGGATGGGAGTGAGGTGGGTCTGGCCAGTAAAGGCCGTCATAAGAGCCCCAATGGTTAGCTCATCGGTAAGCTCTGTTCCAACGAGTTTTCGCCAAACTGCTTTAGCGGCTTCGTCTGCCAAATTATCTAAGAATGGACCAATGTCAAACTCGATGGTTCTAGGACCAAGCTTGACGTAAACAGGAGCCTTGGCTCGCTGATTGGGGAACTTAAACCGATGTACCTCGCCGGGAGTAAACGCTTGGCCTGCGTGGGGCACGAAGTCTAGATTCATCCGATAGTGATCCGAGGTGATTTGCTCACCCGGAGACTTGCCTTTGTTGTACGCTTCGATCTTTGCCACCATCTCTTTAGGGATTCCCGGGGCCTGAAACGTAGCAACGTGACCTACGCTTTGCGGCCAAGTACATGCTGTCCACTGGGCCAGTGCTCCGCCTAGCGAGTGTCCGCAAAGCCAAACCTTGCCCTTTTGTTGAGCATAGTCCAGGTGAGTCCTGATGAGGTCTTTGTTCTCGTGGAATTGCCCATACCCTACGCCTCGAGGGTCAGCATCAGTAAACCAATCCATTTGGCCTTCCAGAACCTTGAACTCCCCGCCCTGTGTGCCTCGGAAAGCGACGACGGGATAAGGGTATTCGGGTTTACTGGGAAGGAATACTTGTAACTGCATGCCTAAGCGGCCATATGTGGTGCGCTGTGGCCTATACCCAAATTGCCGAACGACTTCATATTTGGGATTTTCCTGTGCTGAAGGTACGTAATCCTCATAAGCCAGTTTGGCCATTTGCTCCAGGAGTGCATCGTAAGTTAATTGAGGTGAAGGAATCCTAGCAAAAGGGCTAGGCTTTTCCTCGGCCAAACCTTCGCGATAGTCCGGCTTCATTGTGGGCGACTGCTTCTGAGCCGAGATAAGAGGTAGGGAGTACTCGTACTCTTGGCTATCTTGGTTAGCTACTCCCTTCGCCAAGAATTCCGGATATCTGGAAGCAACCTCGTAATCAAGCGCCATCCTTACTCCTCCGGTACATGGAACTGCCTCATAGTAAGTATACTCTAAGGAAGGTTCTGGAAACTAAGCAAGAGTTTAGGAACCTTACGCCTACGGGAAGGTGATAAAGCTGATAAGTAATTCAACTTCTGCTTCCTACATGTGCTTAAAAACGCGTCTTGACCTCATACGTCAGAAGCTATTACGCAGGGCCGAGAGGAGTATTGATTACTCGTGGGTGGTCTCACTCTCAGTCCAAGATCCTCTTGATATAGCTGATCGACTTCCGCAATTGGTTAAGCAATTCGCCTTGTCTGATTACGAGGCGGAGGTTCTGCTACTGTGCGCAGGGTTGGCAATCGAGCCGGATTTGACTGCCCTTTTAGCAGAGCTGACTGGTCAGCAATTGCCAACGTTTAGCCTCGCTTCTGCTTATCTCGGAGATCAGGCAGAAGACTATTTGTCCCTATGTCCCTCCGCGCCCCTGCGGCGCTGGGGTCTCATCGAGATCCATCCCCGCCCCGACCTCCCGCTCACCGCGCAGCCCATCCGCCTTTCGGAGCCGGTACTGCACTTCCTGCTCGGGGCGCAGGGCGACAACCCCGCCGAGCTCGACCCCGAGCTCGCGGGGACCTTCACGCTCTCGGCCGCTGCCGCCCTGGTGCCCTCGCAGCAGGAGCAGGCCGACCGGATCTGCTCGGCGTGGGAGGGTGGGGCCGTTCCGGTGCAGCTTTTGGGCGACCCCCAGAGCGCGCGGGCGATCGCGGCCAGCGCCTGCTCCCGGCTGGGGCTGCGGGCGTTCGGGCTTCCGGCGGAGCGGCTGCTCGAGCGCGACCCCGAGGACCTGGCCCGGCGGCTGGGGCGGGAGGCCCGCTTGCGGGGGGCGGCGTGGCTGCTCGAGGCCGGCTACCGCCCCGAGCCCTCCGCGCAGGCCCGGCTCGGGGAACTGCTCGAGCGGCTGGTGGCGCTGGAGACGCCGGTGCTGCTCTCGGCGCGCGAACGCCTGGCGCTGCCGGGGCTGCGCTGGACTTTGGAGGTGGACAAGCCCACCCCCTCCGAGCAGGCCGCGTTGTGGCGGGAACGGCTCGTGGGGGAGCTCAGCGTCCCGGAGAACGTCCTGAGCGAGGCCCTGGAGCGGGTGGTGGCGCAGTTCGACCTCGAGGCCGCCGCCATCGCGGAGGCGGCGCAGCAGGCCTTGCTCGAGCTGCACTACCGCCTGCGGCAGGGGGCGCGGCTGCGGCCGG
Organism: Calidithermus terrae; assembly: GCF_003574345.1. Taxonomy (NCBI): domain Bacteria; kingdom Thermotogati; phylum Deinococcota; class Deinococci; order Thermales; family Thermaceae; genus Calidithermus; species Calidithermus terrae. The sequence goes on along the minus strand of NZ_QXDL01000258.1, from coordinate 1,000 downwards.
AGGACCTGCTGGGGGCCCTGTGGGCGGCGGCGCGGGGCCAGAGCCACGGCCGGCTGGAGCGGGTGGCGGCGGTGCGGCGCATGGCGGCGCGGGCACGGCGGGAGGACCTGGTGCTGCCCGGTGCGGTCCAGGCCACCTTGGGCGAGATCGCGGCCCACGTGCGCCACCGGCACCTGGTCTACGACCGCCAGGGCTTCCGCAGCGGCGAGCGGGGGCGCGGCGTGGCGGTGCTGTTCAGCGGCCCCAGCGGCACCGGCAAGACCACCGCGGCCGAGGCGCTGGCGCGGGAGCTGGACCTGGACCTCTACCGCGTGGACCTCTCGCTCTTGGTGAGCAAGTACATCGGCGAGACGGAGAAAAACCTGCGGGAGGTCTTCGACGCGGCGGAGGACGGGGGAGCGGTGCTGCTGTTCGACGAGGCCGACGCCGTCTTCGGCAAGCGCTCGGACGTGCAGGACAGCCACGACCGCTACGCCAACCTCGAGGTCAGCTACCTGCTGCAGCGCATGGAGCAGTACCGCGGCCTCGCCATCCTCACCACCAACCTGGAGAGCTCCATCGACGAAGCCTTCGTGCGCCGCCTGCGCTTCATCGTGCGCTTCGAGCGGCCCAAGCCGCCCGAGCGGGCCGAGATCTGGCGGCGGGTCATCCCGGCCGAGTTCCACGCGGGCCTGGACTTCGAGCGCCTGAGCCTGCTCGAGCTCACCGGCGGGCACATCGCCAACGTGGCCCTTCACGCGGCCTTCAAGGCGGCCGCCGAGGGGGAGCCTTTGGGGATGCGCCACCTGCGGGAGGCGGCCAGCGAGGAGATGGCGAAGCTCAAGCGGCTGCGGCCGCGGGAGCTCGAGGACTGGGGCTGAGGTCCGGCTGGGCCCCCTACCCAACCGCGGCCCCTTCAGGTCATGATGGTTCCAATGAAGCGATCCGATTTCCTAACCCTAACCGCATCCCTGACACTGGTTCTGGCCGCTTGCTTCCCCGCCCCGGCCCCGGCTCCGGC
>NZ_QXDL01000257.1:0-5010 GCF_003574345.1 Calidithermus terrae | reverse complement strand
CCCCTCAGGGAGGGCTACGCCCGCGTCCACTACCACCGCCCCGACGGTAACTACGAGGGCTGGGGGCTGCACCTGTGGGAGGACACCCTCGAGGCCGTCGAGTGGACCAAGCCCTTCCCCCAGACCGGCACCGACGAGTTCGGCGCCTACTGGGACTTCCGGCTCAAGGAGGGGGCGAAGAAGGTGGGCTTCATCGTGCACAAGGGCGACGAGAAGGACCCCGGCCCCGACATGTTCCTGCTGATCGAGACCATGGGCCGCGAGGTGTGGGTGATCTCGGGCTCGGCCCAGATCTACAGCCAGAAGCCTGACGTCACCGCGCTGCCCAAGGGCGACTTAGCCAAGGCCCAGGCCCACTGGCTCGCCCGCGACCTCATCGCCTGGAACGCCGAGGTTCCCGCGGGCGGCAGCGTGCGGTTCTTCTACAGCCCCTTCGGGCGCATGAAGCTGGGGCGCGACGGCCTGAGCGGGGGCTTCGCCCTCGAGCTCCAGCCCGCCGAGCTGCCCCAACCCCTCAAGGCCCGCTTCCCGCACCTCGCCGCCTACAAGGCCTTCCGCTTGCCGCAGGACGAGCTCGAGAAGGTCCCCGGCTTCCTCAAGACCCAGACCGCCGTGGCCGCCTTCGACAAGGACGGCAAGCTCACCGACGCCACCTCCTTGCAGATCCCCGGCGTGCTCGACGAGCTGTTTTTCTATAGCGGCCCGCTGGGGGTGAGCTGGGAGGGCGGCAGGCCCACGCTGCGCGTCTGGGCGCCCACCGCCCGCTCGGTCAGGCTGCACCTCTTCGAGCGCGGCAGCGGGGGAGAGGGGAGGGTGCTCGAGATGGCCGAGGAGAAGGGCGTGTGGAGCATCCGCGGCGACGCCTCGTGGAAGAACCGCTTCTACCTCTACGAGGTGGACGTCTGGGTGAACTCCACGGGCAAGTTCGAGAAGAACCTCGTCACCGACCCCTACTCGCTGGCGCTGTCCACCAACTCCCGCCGCAGCCAGATCGCCGACCTTTCCGACGCCAACCTCAAGCCCCAGGGCTGGGACAGCCTGAAGAAGCCGCCCCTGGAGGCCTTCGAGGACGTGGTGGTCTACGAGCTGCACGTGCGCGACTTCAGCGTCTTCGACAACACCGTGCCCGAGAACCTGCGGGGCACCTTCCGGGCCTTCACCGTGCCCACTTCCAACGGCATGAAGCACCTGAAGGCCCTGGCCGGCGCGGGCCTCACCCACCTGCACCTGCTGCCGGTGATGGACATCGCCACCATCGACGAGGACAAGTCGAAGTGGAAGAACCCCGGCGACCTCTCGCGCTTCCCCCGCGACTCCGCCGAGCAGCAGAAGGCCATCGGCGCCATCCGCGACGAGGACGGCTACAACTGGGGCTACGACCCCTGGCACTTCAACACCCCCGAGGGCTCCTACGCCACCGACCCCGAGGGGGCGGGGCGCACCCTCGAGTTCCGCCAGATGGTCGCCGCGCTCAACGGCATCGGGCTGCGGGTGGTGGTGGACGTGGTCTACAACCACACCAACGCCTCGGGGCAGGCCGAGAAGTCGGTGCTCGACCGCGTGGTGCCCGGCTACTACCACCGCCTCAACAAGGACGGGCTGGTCGAGACCTCCACCTGCTGCCAGAACACCGCCACCGAGCACCGCATGATGGAGAAGCTGATGGTGGACTCGGTGGTGCTGTGGGCCAAAGCCTACAAGGTGGACGGCTTCCGCTTCGACCTGATGGGCCACCACATGAAGGCCAACATGGAGGCCGTGCGCAAGGCCCTCGACGAGCTGACGCTCGAGAAAGACGGCGTGGACGGCAAGAAGATCGTGGTCTACGGCGAGGGCTGGAACTTCGGGGAGGTCGCCAATAATGCCAGGGGCGTCAACGCCACCCAGGCCAACCTGGCCGGGACCGGCATCGCCACCTACTCCGACCGCCTGCGCGACGCAGTGCGCGGGGGCGGGCCCTTCGGCGACCCGCGGGAGCAGGGCTTCATCAGCGGGCTCTTCACCGCCCCCAGCGCCTTCACCCAGCTCGCGCCCCAGGCCCAGCGCCAGAAGCTCTTGGCCCAGACCCAGTGGATCCGCTCGGGGCTGGCGGGCTGCCTCAAGGACTACCGCATAGGCCCCGGCCTCACCGGCGGCCAGGTGGACTACAACGGGCAACCCGCGGGCTACACCGCCGACCCCCAGGAGTGCATGAACTACGTCTCCAAGCACGACAACGAGACCCTCTTCGACGCGGTGATGTACAAGGCCCCCGCCGACGCCTCGCTGGCCGACCGCATCCGCATGCACAACCTGGGCCTGGCTACCGTGATGTTCAGCCAGGGGATCCCCTTCTTCCAGGCCGGCGACGACCTGCTGCGCTCGAAGTCGGGCGACCGCAACTCCTACAACTCCGGCGACTGGTTCAACCGCATCGACTGGAGCTACCAGACCCACAACTGGGGCATCGGCCTGCCGATGGAGGGCGACAACCGCGAGCGTTACCCCTACCTGGGGCCGCTGCTGGCCAACCCCGCCTTCGTGGTCAAGGCGCAGGACGTCCAGAACGCCGCCGCCTACTTCCAGGAGCTGCTGCGCGTCCGCAAGTCCTCGCCGCTGTTCCGCCTGCGCACCGCCCGCGACGTGCACGAGCGCTTATCCTTCCCCGAGGGCCCCAACCAGACCCCCGGCCTCGTCGTGATGCTGCTGAACTCGGGCTCCCCGGCCCTCGACCCGGTCAACAAGCGGGTGCTGGTGGTGTTCAACGCCGCCCCCGGCGAGGCCCAGGTCAACGACCCCGCCCTGCGCGGGGCCTGGCGGCTGCACCCCGTGCAGCAGAACTCGGTGGACCCCCTGACCAAGGCCTCGAGCTACCGCGACGGGGTGTTCCGGGTGCCGGGCCGCACGGCGGCGGTCTTCATCGAACCCGGACCATGAGCGCGGGAGGTTGAGCGATAATGGCGCGCATGAACGCCTTGACGCGGCGGTTGGCCCTGCTGCTGGTGGCCCTGCTGGCCCTCGCCAGCGCGGCCAAAGTCCCGGTCACCTTCACCTACGACCCCCCGGCGGGCCTCGAGGTGCGCTCGGTGAGCCTGCGGGGCAGCTTCAACAACTGGGCCGAGCTGCCGATGAACAAGCAGGACAACGGCACCTGGAGCCTGAGCGTGGAGCTCGAGCCCGGGGTCGTGCAGTACAAGTTCTTCATCAACGGGCAGTGGCCGAAGAACATGTGCGACGACCCCACCTTCGGCACCCCGCAGGTGGACGCCGAGGCCCAGGGCTGCGTGGACGACGGGCAGGGCGGCCTCAACGCCTTCCGCGAGGTGCGGCCCCAGGCCGACCAGCCCGCCGAGGACGAGGCGGAGGCGCTGGGCTTCGAGCACGACCCGGGGGCGGTGCGCTACGTCTCGCAGGCGGCGGGCAAGCTCTCGGTGCGCTTCGAGGCGCGCGAGGGCGCGGTGAAGGAGGCCTACCTCGAGGCCGCCGAACGCTACCCCATGCACCGGCAACTGGCCTACGCGGGCATAGAGCTGTGGCGGGCGGCCGTCCCGCCCTCGCCGGGCGAGTACCGCATCCGGGTGGTGGGCTCCGGCGGCCAGGAGCAGAGCTTCGGCCCCTTCCGCCCGCCCCAGCAGCCCTTCACGGCGCTCGACTGGGTGAGCAGCCGGGTGGGCTACCAGGTCTTCCTCGACCGTTTCGCCAACGGCGACCCCGCCAACGACGAGAAGGCCCTCGCCACCGACGAGTACAACTTCAACCAGGCCTGGAACAAGGACCCCGGCGCCCCCAAGCCCTTCGTCTCCAAGTGGAGTGACCCCCCGGCGGGCGACCACTGCTGCCACCAGTACTACGGCGGCGACCTGGCGGGCTTCATCCAGAAGCTGCCCTACCTGCAGGAGCAGGGCGTGAGCCTCATCTACTTCAACCCCCTCTTCACCTCCGGCTCGGCCCACGGCTACGACACGCATTCCTATCTCGAGGTCTCGCCCAAGTTCGGCGACAAGGCGCTGCTGAAGAAGGCCCTCGACGAGGCCCACAAGCGCGGCATCCGGGTGATCTTCGACTTCGTGCCCAACCACACGGGATTGGGCTTCTTCGCCTTCCAAGACGTGGTCAAGCGGGGCCGCAGCTCGCCCTACTGGGGCTGGTACTTCATCAAGAAGTGGCCCCTGGTGCCCGGCGACGCCACCGCCTACGACACCTACGGCGGTTTCGGCAGCCTGCCCAAGCTCAACACCGCCAACCCCGGGGTGCAGCGCTACTTGCTCGAGGTCGTGAAGTACTGGCTGCGATTCGGCTTCGACGGCCTGCGCGTGGACCACCCCCAGGGCGTCGTCAACCGCGAGGCTTTCTACACCGAGCTGCGCCGCGCGGCCCGCTCGGTCAAGCCCGACGCCTACCTGGTGGCCGAGATCTGGGAGCGCGACTCGAGCTGGCTCCAGGGCGACCAGTTCGACTCCCTGATGAACTACGCCGTGGGCCGCGAGGTGGTGCTGCGCTACGCCCGGGGCGGGGCCCTCTTCAGCGGCGGCCGCATGCTGCCCGAACTCGCCCGCGTCTACGGCACCTACGCCGAGGCCGTGGCGGCCATGAGCTTCAACCTCATCGGCTCGCACGACACGGTTCGCGTCCTCACCGACCTGGGCGGCGGGGGCCTGCGCGACACCCCCTCCGCCGACGCGCTCGGCCGCGTCCGGCTGGCGGCGGCGGTGCTCTACGCCCTGCCAGGCGTGCCGGTCTTCTTCCAGGGCGACGAGTGCGGCTTCGGCGGCGAGATGCCCAGCAGCCCCCCCTACGACCTCCACCGCTACCCCGTCCAGTGGGAGCGCTGCAAGCCCGACCTCCAGGCCCACTTCAAGCAGCTCGCCCTGCTGCGCAAGGAGCTCCCCGCCCTCACCAGCCCCGTCTTCCGCACCCTCAAGGGCGACGGCCCCGTCATGGCCTTCCTGCGCGGCGAGCCCGGCGACGGCGAGGTCCTGGCGGTGTTCAACAACGGCAACGAGCCCGCCCGCCTCGAGCTCCCCCCCGCCC
>NZ_QXDL01000256.1:0-5032 GCF_003574345.1 Calidithermus terrae | reverse complement strand
CCACCCGCGGCTGCGGGAGGGGCGGCGGGGACTGGGCGGGGAGCCGCTGGAAGGGGTTGATGCCCGTGAGGAAGAACACGATGCCCGCCACCACCAGGCCGAACAGCACGAAGATCAGCAGGTCGAGCCAATTGTTGCGGAGCCAGCCCATACCTCTAAACTACCGCACTACAGGCGCATTGCAAACAACCGCCGGGCGGGAAACCCGCCCGGCGCTACGTTTCGGGACGAGGGCCCTACCGCAGGAACTGGCGGGCGGGCTCGTAGCCGAGGTTGACCGCCTGCTGGAAGGCGCGGCGGGCCTCGGCGTTGCGCGAGAGGGCCTGCAGGGCGATGCCCAGGTTATACCAGGCGACCGCGTCGCGGGGGTTGAGGGCGACGGCCTGGTTGAGCAGGCGCTCGGCGTCGGAGTAGCGGTTGGCGGCGAGGTAGGCGGCGCCCAGGTTGGCGGCGGTGTCGCCGGTGGGCTCTAAGGCCTGGGCGCGCTCGAGGGAGCCGATGGCCGCCTCGTACTTCTTGAGCGCGAACTGCGAGCGGCCCAGGTAGAACCACGCCGCGCCCCGGTCGGCCTTGAGCTGCACCGCCTGGAGCAGCACCTCCTCGGCGCTGTCGTAGCGCTGCTGGAAGTAGGCGGCCTTGCCCTGCACGAACAGGGCCTCGGCCTTCTCCGCGCCGCTCGCCGACTTCGCCGCCAGCGCCGCGAAGCGCCCGGCCTCGGCGAACTGGCCCAGGCGGTCGTGGGTCAGCGCCAGCGCCAGCGCCACGCGGGGCTCGTCGGGCATCTGGCCGTAGGCGGCTTGGAAGGCCTCGAGGGCGCCCTTGAAGTCGCCGTTCTGGTAGCGCACGCGGCCCAGGTCGTACTGGGCGGTCCAGAGCCGGGGGTCGAGGCGGGTGGCCTCGGTGAGGGCGTCCTGCTGGGCCTTGCCGCTGAGCAGCGAGGCCTTCTTGTAGACGAGCTGGGCCTTGACCTTGGCGTCCTGAACGGCGGCGATGGAGCGGTCGAGCTCGGTCACGGCCCGCTCGGGCAGGCCCTGGCCCACGAAGATGTCGGCCACCAGGCCCACCGCGCTGACGTTGCCGCGGTTCTGGTTGAGCAGGGTGTAGAGGTGGGGGAGCGCGTCGAGGGGCCTGTTGGCGCGGTAGAGGCTGTCGGCGAGCAGGAAGGTGATCTCCTGGTCGTTCTCGAACTTCTTCAGCGCGCCCACTAAGGTGGTGGCCGCGGCGTCGTACTGCTTCTGGTCGCGCTGGGCCTTGGCGAGCCCCAGGTAGGAGGTGCGCAGGTCGGCGGGGGCGACCCCGGCCTTCTCGCCCACCTCGATGGCCTTGGAGAGGGCCTGGGCGGCCTCGGCGGACACCCCCAGGCGGTCGAGGGTCACGCCCAGGTTGAACCAGCCCTCGAAGCGGTCGGGGGCCAGCAGGGTGAGCTGGGTGAACTCGAAGCGGGCGCCCTTGAGGTCGCCCTGCCGGTAGAGGGCCAGCCCCAGGCAGAAGTGGCCGCTGTAGCTGGTGTACTCGCGGGTGACCACCTGTTCGCACAGCTGGGCGGCCTCGGCGTTGCGGCCCGCCTCGAGCGCGGCCAGACCCCGCTTGAGGGTGTCCTCTACGCTCGGCTGCTGGGCCAAGGCCAGCGAAGCGGCCACGAGGGCCATCCAGGTTCCCTTCATAGCGTATCTCCCGAAATCTTGGGTCATGCTGGCAGGAATTCTAGCATGCGGCCCCAGGCGGCTCGGGCCAGGGTGAACCAGCGAGTTGACACGGCCGCACCCCTTTGATACCCTGGCGAAGCTCGGCCGGAAGGCCCTCAGCGACGCGGGGTGGAGCAGTCTGGTAGCTCGTCGGGCTCATAACCCGAAGGTCACAGGTTCAAATCCTGTCCCCGCAACCAAAAAGCGAAAACCGGCCCCAGGGCCGGTTTTCTTCGTTCGCGAATCCCGGTTAATCAAAGCTTTAGACTGCCGCGACGCGCCCCAGGGCCTCGGCCGGGGTGCGGGCCCCCACGGCGTAGAGCGCCGCGCGCAGCTCCCAGAGGAAGTCCTCGAGCCATTCCACCACCGCCTCGGGCCCCTGCAGGGCGGGCCCCAGCAGCGGCCGCGCCACCGCCACCGCCTGCGCCCCCAGCGCCAGGGCCTTGGCGGCGTCGGTGCCGCTGCGGATGCCCCCGGAGGCCACCAGCGGCAGGCCGGGCAGGGCCGCGCGGCACTCGATGAGGGCCTGCGCGGTGGGCAGCCCGACCTCGCAGAGCTCGGGGTGGCGCACCTCGCCGTAGCGCACCAGCTCCTCGACCCGCGCCCAGCTCGTCCCCCCGGCCCCGGCCACGTCCAGCGCGGCCAGCGGCAGGCCGGCGAGCCCCCGGGCCACCTCCCCCGAGAAGCCGTGCCCCACCTCCTTGAGCAGCACCGGGAAGGGGACTTCCCCCAGGACCTGCCCCAGCTTGGCCCTCAGGCCCGCGAAGTCGGTGTCGCCGCGCTGCACGGCCTCTTGCAGCGGGTTGGCGTGCAGGGCGAGGGCGTCGGCCCCCACCGCCTCGACCGCGCGGCGCAGGTGCGCGGCGGTGTAGCCCCGGTTGAGCTGCACCAGCCCCAGGTTGCCGATCAGCAGCGCGGTGGGCGCCACCTCGCGCACCTGGAAGCTCGAGGCGGCCTCGGGCTTCTCCAGCATCACCCGCTGGCTGCCCAGCATCATGCCCACCCCCACCCGCTCGGCGGCCTCGGCCAGCGCCCGGTTGATGCGCCCCCCGTGCTCCTCCCCCCCGGTCATGGCCCCGATCAGGAAGGGCGCGGCCAGCCGCTTGCCCAGAAAGCGGGTCGAGAGGTCCACGTCCTCCAGGCGCAGCTCGGGCAGCGCCCGGTAGGCCAGGCGGTAGCGCTCGAGCCCCGTGGTCAGGCGGGCGTAGTTCACGGGCCCCTCGAGGCAGACCTCGAGGTGCTTGCGCTTGCGGGCGGTGATGTCCATAGGGTCACGGGAGGCTAAAAGGGCAAAAGGTGAGAGGTGTTCTCCGCTTTTTACCTTTTCACCTTTTCACCCCTTCACCCTTCTGCCTCATGCTACGGGCTCCACGACCCGGGTCGAGAGCACGTCGCTGCCCTCTAAGGGCAGGCCGAAGTCCTGGGCGACGAGGCGGGCGGTCATCTTGGCCGACATCATCACGCTGGGGGTGCCCGCGCCGGGCTGGGCCCCCGCGCCCACCAGGTAGAGCCTGGCGACGTCCTCCGAGCGGTTGTGGGGGCGGAAGAAGGCCGACTGCATGAGGACGGGCTCGGGGCCGAAGGCGTTGCCGAGGTGGGAGAGCAGGGTGTGCTCGAAGTAGTCGGGGGTGACGAAGCTCTTGTAGACCAGGCGCTCGGAGAGGTTGGGGAGGTAGCCGCGCTGCTCGAGGAAGCCCAGCACCTTGTTCACGAAGGGCTCGCCCAGCAGCTCCCAGTCGAGCCCGGAGCCGTTGTGGGGCACGGGGACGAGGGTGTAGGCGGCGTGGTGGCCGGGCGGGGCCAGGGAGGGGTCGGTGAGGGTGGGGACGTGGAGGTACTGCGAGAAGTCCTTGGCAAGCACCTTGCGCCCGAAGATGTCTTTGAGCAGCTCCTCGTAGCGCGGCCCCAGGAGGATGTTGTGGTGGCGCAGCCGCTCGCCTTCGCTGCCGTCGGCTTTGAAGCCGAAGTAGATCACCACCAGCGACATGCTCTGCCTGCGGGCCCGCACCACCGGGTCGGCGTTCCACAAGCGGTGCTGCGGCTCGACGAGCTTGAGGTAGGTGTGGGCGTAGTCGGCGTTGGAGACCACCGCGTCGGCGTGCAGCACCTCGCCCGAGGCCAGCGTGACGCCGGTGGCGACCTTCCGGCCGCCCCGGCGGGTGACGTTGATCCGGCTCACCTCCGCGCCGTAGCGGATGCGCCCGCCGAGCTCCTCGAGCTTCCTCACGAAGCCCCGCACCAGCGCCCCGGTGCCGCCCATGGCGAAGTGGATGCCCCAGGTCTTCTCCACGAAGTGGATCATGGCGTAGATGGCGGGCACGCTGAGGGGGTTGCCGCCCACCAGCAGCGTCTCGAAGCTGAAGACCTGCCGCATCTTGGGGTTCTTGAAGTATTTCTTGGCGAAGGAGAACAGCGTGCGCACCGCGTCCAGGCGCAGCAGGTCGGGGACTACGCGCAGCATGGTGCCCACGTCGCCGAAGTGGGTGTAGCCGAGCTCGAGGAAGCCGCGCTCGAAGATGGCCCTCGCGTCGCGGTGGAAGTGCTCGTAGCCCTCGAGGTCCTCGGGGGCCAGCGCCCGGATCTGCTCGCGGGTGCGGAGGGGGTCGCCGTCGTAGTCGAAGAAGGTGCCGTCGTCGAAGTAGATGCGGTAGAAGGGCAGGATGGGCACGAGGGTGACGTAGCGCGAGGTGTTGGGGCCGCCCGAGACGCCCTCGCGCACCCGCTTGTCCTCGCCCAGCACGGCGGGGGGGAAGTCGGGCTGGCCCAGCCGGGGGTCGCCCCGGCCTAAGCTGAAGAGCTCCTCGATGAAGTGGGGCACGGTGATGACGGTGGGGCCCATGTCGAAGGTGAAGCCCTGGGCCCGGCGCACGTAGGCCCGCCCGCCGGGGGCGTCGAGCTTCTCGAGCACGGTGGTGTCGAAGCCCAGGCTGCACAGGCGGATGCCCATCGCCAGCCCGCCGATGCCGCTGCCGATGACCACGGCCTTCTTCACGGGCGCCTCCCGCGGCGAGGGGACGTGTGGGGCGCGTTCATGGGCCCGAGGATACCCCCGGGCCCGCGAGGACATTTAGCCGCGGGGATACAGTCTCGCCGCCCCGACCCGGTAGGCTTTGGGCGTGAAGGCCATCCAGATCACCCGCACCGGCGGCCCGGAAGTGCTCGAGCTCACCGACCTCCCCCTGCCCACCCCCGGCCCCGGCCAGGTGCGGCTCAAGGTGGAGGCCGTGGGGCTCAACTACGCCGACATCCTCACCGTGGCCGGGGAGTACCTCGCGCGCACCCGCCTCCCGCTGGTGCCCGGCATGGAGTTCGCCGGGCGGGTGGACGCGGTGGGCGAGGGGGTGGAG
>NZ_QXDL01000255.1:0-5057 GCF_003574345.1 Calidithermus terrae | reverse complement strand
GGACCAGGATGAGGGGGCGGCGCTCCTTGAGGTGGACGTAGGCGGCGCGGGTGAGCAGGTTGTCGGCGAGGCCGTAGGCGATCTTGGCGACCGAGGTCGCGCTGCAGGGCACGACCACCATGCCCAACGTGCGGAAGGAGCCCGAGGCGATGGGGGCGCCGATGTCCTGCGAGCGGTGCACCGCGTGGGCCAGGGCCTCCACCTCCTCGGGGTTCTTGCCCATCTCTTCCACCAGCACCCGCTTGGCCCCCTGGCTCATCACCAGGTGAACCTCCAGGCCCTCGATGCGCCGCAGGGTCTGGAGCAGGTCGGTCGCGTACGCCATGCCCGAAGCCCCCGAGAGCCCCACCACGACCCGTTTGGGTTTCTCACTCACGGCCTGACTCTACCAGAAGCGCCCGGGAGGATAGGCAGCCTCAGCGGCCGTCGGGGTCGCGGCCGCGCGGGGGGACCCAGGCCTCGCCGGAGAAGAAGCCCCGCACCAGCCGCCCCACCAGCCCCGCCAGCCCCGCCAGCGCGAGCAGGTTGGGGATCGCCATCAGGCCGTTGAGGGTGTCGCTGAGGCTGAGGAAGGTGCCCAGGCCCCCCAGGGGCCCCATGAAGGCCAGCACCAAGTAGCACAGGCGGAAGGGCCAGCGGACCCCCTCGCCGAAGAGGTAGGCCGCGGCCTCCTCGCCGTAAAAGCCCCAGGTGATCAGGGTGCCCATGGCGAACACGATCAGCAGCACCGCCAGGACGCTGCTGTGCAGGAAGTGGGCCTCGAAGAGCCGCACCGCGGCCTCGGTGGGCGAGCCCCCCAGGGAGCCCTCCCACACCCCCGAGGCCAGGAAGGCTAAGGCGGTGAGGGTGGTGACCAGGAAGCTCGTCAGCATCTCGGTGACGCCCCACAGGCCCTGCCGCACGGGGTGGTCCACCCGGGCCTGGGCGTGGGCGAAGGCCGAGGAGCCCAGCCCCGCCTCGTTGGCGAAGATGCCCCGGCCCATCCCGGCCTGGAAGATCTGCACCAGCGTGTAGCCCGCCGCGCCGCCCGCGGCGGCCTCGAGGCTCAGCGCCGAGGAGAAGATCAGGCCGAAGGCCGCGGGGATCTTCTCCGCGTACACGGCCAGCAGGGGCACGACGGCGAGCGCGAAGAGCAGGAGCTTGAGGGGGAAGACCACCGAGGCGAAGCGGGCCACCCCGACGATGCCGCCGCCCAGCACCACCCCGGCGAGCGCCGCCACCAACAGCCCCGTGATCGCCGGGGGCACCCCGAAGCTCGTCTGCAGCGTCTCGCTCAGGGTCTTGGCCTGCACCAGGTTGCCCCCGCCGAAGGCCGAGAACATCGCGAAGACGGCGAAGAGCCCTGCCACCCAGCCCCAGCGTGGCCCCAGCGCCTGCCGGACGTAGTACATCGCGCCGCCCGAGATCGAGCCGTCGGCGTAGTGGCGGCGGAAGTGCACCGCCAGGGTGGCCTCTGCGAACTTGGTGGCGCTGCCCACCGCGTAGCCCAGCCACATCCACAGCACCGCCCCGGGGCCGCCCGACAGGATGGCGGCCACCATCCCCACCACGTGCCCGGTGCCCACCGTGCCCGAGAGGGCGATCATCACCGCCTGGAAGGGGGTGATGGTCCCGCCGAAGCTCTCCGAGCGCTCGCGGACGGCCCCCAGCGTCTCGCGCAGCGCCACCCCGAACCGGGTGAACTGCAAGAAGCGGGTGTGCCCCGAGAGGTAGAGCCCGGCGGCCAGAAACGCCAGCATCATCACCGGGCCGTACACCAGGCCGTTGAGCCACTGATTGATCGCTTCAAAACTCATAGGCTTCCCTCATCACCCGCCTGTCGCGTTCTCCTCGAGCCGGCGTGAAAGCCGGCCTAGACCGGCTCGAACCACGCCTCGGCCTCGAGCCCCCGCCCCAGCCGGTGCCGGCGCAGGTCGGCGTCGCTCAGGCCCACCCGCCCGGCCAGGCTGGGCCTGGGGCGCACCTGGAAGTGCAGGACGGGCCCCTGGCGCACCTGCAGCGAGAGCCGCACGCCGGTGCGCGCCCTGGGGCCCCACTCCGGGTACAGCCCCTCGTCCACATAGGCCACCCCCGGCGGCGTGCCGTACAGCGGCAGGATCATCAGCTTATGCCGCACCAGCGGCACCTGGGGGCGGGCCTCGAGCACCCCCAGCCCCAGCAGGCGGTCGAGCTTCCGCGCGACCTGCAGCGGCGGCATCCCGGCGCCGAGCAAGACGGCGGCGACGGTCTGCCCGTCGCTCAGGGTGACGAGCCTCGCCATGTCGAGGGAGAGCTCGACCTCGCCGCTGCGGGGCTTCAGCCTCAGCACCTCGTCCCACTCGCGCGGCAGGAGCTCGAGTGCCTGCCAGTCCTCGACCTGTTGCGCCAGCCGCTGCTGCACGGCCAGGTCGCCCGCGAGGTTGTGGGCGGCGGGGGCCGGGCGTTCGTCGAAGCGAAAGGGCACGGCGCGCATCCCGGCGATCAGCTCCAGCGCGCACTCGCCCACCAGCCCCCCGGCCTCGGCCCCGACCAGGCGTCCTTGCCGCAGGGAGAGGCAGGCCGGCGCCTGGGGGTGCTCGAGGTAGAGGCTGCCGTCGCGCTTGCTCCCCTGCAGGGTCTGCAGAAGGTTGAGCAACGGGAACTCCTTCAAGTCGCCACGCAGCACGGCCTCTCCCTTTCGCCTGCATTCTACGCACGCCCGCCGCTCCCGGGATTTATGGCTTCGCGTGAACCCCCCGTTACGGTCCGGTTTTGGAGGCGGGTCCGGGCCGGTATTACACTTGGTCCATGGGCAACGTCCTGGTGTTGCACGGCTTCACCTCGCACCCCGTCCTCACCCTCGGCCCCCTCCCCGAAGCCCTGCGGCGCTCGGGATACACCGTGCTGCAGCCCGCGCTGCCCGGTCACGGCACCCGCCCGGAAGACCTCGCGGGCGTGCGCTGGGAGGACTGGTACCGGGTGGCGCTGGAGGCCTACCGCTCCCTGCCCCAGCCCCGCGCCGTCGTCGGCCTCTCCATGGGCGGCCTGCTGGCGGCCAAGCTCGCGGCCGAAGAGCCCACCGAGGCGCTCGTCGCCCTGGTGCCCGCCCTGGGCTTCGTGGACCGCCTGGCCCCCTTCGCCCCCTACCTGAGCTGGCTGATCCGCCGGGGCAAGGGCACCAACTCCGTGCTCGACCCCGAGCGCCGGCGCAACAACCCCAACTACCCCTACTTCCCCACCAAGGCCTTCGTGGAGGTGCTCGAGCTCGCCCGGCTGGTGCCGGGCTACCTGCCGCGGGTCAAGGCCCCCGCCCTGGTGCTCCAGGCCCGCCACGACAGCACCGTCGCCGAGGCCGCGGTGCGCCGCTACTACGAACTTTTGGGGAGCGCCAGCAAGGAGCACAAAGTCTACGACAGCGAGCACGACCTGCTCCTCGACTCCAAGGCCGACGAGGTCGCGGCCGACGTGGCCGCCTGGCTGCTGCGGGTCCTCCCGCCCCAAAACCGGGCTTGAAGCCTCGCCGGAGCGCGCCATGGGGGAGGAGCCGGGCAAGTGGGACTTCACTTATTGCAAGTGATTATCACTTGCAATAAGCTGACCGGGTGGGACCGACCACCCTGACCGTCTTCCTCTACGCCCTGCTGACCGCCGTCGCCACGGGGCTAGGGACGCTGCCTTTCCTGCTGCGGCGCGGGTTCAGCCGCCGGACCCTGGGGGTCGCCAACGCGGTCGCGGCGGGGCTGATGCTGGCGGCGAGCTTCGGCCTGATCTACGAAGGGGTGGGGTACAGCCTGCCCCGCATGCTGCTGGGAGTCCTCGCGGGCCTGGCCTTCATCGTCCTCACCCACCGCCTGCTGGGCCGTTACCCGGACTTCCGGCTGGGCAACCTCGGCGTGCTGGACTCGCGCAAGGCCCTGCTGCTGGTGGGCATCATGACGGTGCACTCCTTCGCCGAAGGCGTGGGGGTGGGGGTGTCCTTCGGCGGGGGAGAGGCCTTCGGCGTGTTCATCACGCTCGCCATCGCGGTGCACAACATCCCCGAAGGGCTGGCGATCAGCCTGGTGCTGGTCCCCAAGGGGGTTTCCGTGCTCCGGGCCGCGTGGTGGAGCGTGTTCTCCTCGCTCCCCCAGCCCCTGATGGCCGTCCCCGCCTTCCTGTTCGTCGAGGCCTTCCGGCCGGTGCTGCCCTTCGGCTTGGGCTTCGCCGCCGGGGCCATGATCTGGCTCGCGGTCGCGGAGATCCTGCCGGAAGCCCTCGAGGACGCCCCCGCGTCCAGCGTGGCCACGGCCCTCACCGTCTCGGTGGCCGCGATGGTGGCTTTCCAGTTCCTCATCGCCGGGTAGCCGCGGCAAAGCGAAAGGACAGGGGAGGCGGGGTGCCTCTGTCCCTGTCCTTTGAAGGGCCGGGCTCAGGCGCTCAGGCGGCGGGCGTCGGTCCAGAAGCCCTCGAGGTCGTAGTATTCGCGGGCCTCGGGGGTCATGATGTGCACCAACACCTCGCCGTAGTCGAGCAGGATCCACCGCTGGCTGGGGCCTTCGACGTGGAGCGGGGACAGGCCTTCGTCCTCCAGCCGATCGCGCACCGCCCGCTCGAGCGCCTCGAGGTGCGGGCGGCTGGTGCCGGTGGCGATGACGAAGAAATCCAGGCTCTCGGACGCTTGCCGCAGGTCCAGAGCCACCACGTTTTCAGCCTTTTTGTCTTCCAGGGATTGGCGGATCAACTCGATCTTTCGGGTAGTATCCAGTGTTTTCACCATCTGCCAATAGTGTAGCGCAAGTGGGTTGGAAAAATGTGTGCAATTGGCTAAGGGGGCGGGGTGGGTGCGGGACGCAAAACGCAAGACGCAAAACGCAAAACGCGTGTCCTGCGTCCTACGTCGTACGCCGTACGCAAAATGCCCCGGCCCTCGACGGGCCACGGGTTGACGGCGGGGGGGTGACCGCTGGGGTCACCCGTCGGGCTGCTCATTTTCCAACCGCCCGCCTACCCAATAAACTCCTTTCATGGAAGCCCTGTGGGTGCTGGGAGCTTATGTGCTGGGGCTGGGGGCGAGTGCGCTGGGCTTGCCGCCCCTGGTGGGCTATCTGGCCGCAGGGTTC
>NZ_QXDL01000254.1:0-5063 GCF_003574345.1 Calidithermus terrae | reverse complement strand
GGGCGGGCCTTCGTACTCGACGCTGTTCTACGGGCTGTACATGTGGCAGGAGGCCTTCGGGCGCTACCGCATGGGCTACGCCTCGGCCATGGCCTGGATTTTGCTGCTCATCACCCTGGCCTTCACCGTCGTCCAGCTCAACCTCTCCAAGCGCTGGGTCCACTACGAGGGGGATAGCCGATGAGGCAGGCTTCCAAGCTCGAGACGCCCGAAACCCGCGTGCCCAAGGTGCGCCGCTGGAACCCCTGGCAGGTCCTGCTGCGTACGCTGGCCTTCGTCCTGCTGTGCGTGATCAGCGCCGCGATCCTGTTCCCGGCCTTGTGGATGATCTCCACCGCGCTCAAGCCCGACACCCAGGTCTATGCCAGCCCGCCCATTTGGATCCCCGACCCCCTGATGTGGGAGAACTTCGCCAAGGCCTGGAGCCTCGCCCCCTTCACCCGCTACTTCATCAACACCAGCCTCTTCACCCTCGCGGTGGTGTTCGGCACGGTGCTCTCGTGCAGCCTCGCCGCCTACGGCTTCGCCAAGCTGCGCTTCCCCGGCCGCGACTTCCTCTTCGTGGTGCTGCTGGCGACGATGATGATCCCCGGCATGGTGACCATGATCCCGCAGTTCATCCTCTTCTCCAAGCTGGGGTGGGTGGGCACCTACCTGCCGCTGGTGGTGCCCAGCTTCTTCGCCGGGGCCTTCTTCACCTTTTTGCTGCGCCAGTTCTACCTCACCATCCCCACCGAACTCTCCGAGGCCGCCAAGATGGACGGCGCCTCCGACTTCTGGATCTGGCGGCGGGTGATCGTGCCGCTGTCGGCCCCCGCCTTGTCCACGGTGGCGATCTTCACCTTCGAGGGCACCTGGAACTCCTACGTGGGGCCCATCCTCTACCTCAACAAGGAGGAGCTCTACACCCTGCAGGTGGGCTTGCAGTTCTTCCGCACCGCCAGCGAGGTGCAGTGGCAGTACCTGATGGCCGCCAGCCTGCTGGTGATGCTGCCGGTGATCATCATCTTCTTCGCCTTCCAGCGCTACTTCGTGGAAGGGGCGGCGATCAGCAGCGCGGTGAAGGGGTGAGGGGTGCGGATAGCCGGTAGCTGATAGCTGGGCGCGGGTCGTGCGTCGTACGTCCTGCGTCGTACGCAAAACGCAAAACGCCAGTCGTACGTCCTACGTCGTACGCAAGATGCTAAACGCCAAACGCAAAACGCAAGACGCAAGACGCCCCTTCTTCACCCCCCTTAACAAGGGGGGCTGGGGGGATCCCCCCGCCCCGCGTGCGGGGCGGGGTTTTGCACGGGCCACGGGCCTTCCGCTGACCGCTTCCTCCAGCCTCTTGCTCCCGGGCTCAAGCTACGCTGTAGTCGGGCACGGGGGCGTTTTGCACCAGCTTGGGGTTGCGGATGACCTGCTCGACCACCAGGGCCACGGCGCCCAGGGCGGCGCTGTGCTCGCCGAGCTGGGCGGGGATGATGCGCACGTCCTTGGAGAGGAAGCCGAAGGAGCGGCCGCGCACCTTTTCGCTGACCTGGGCGCACAGGTCGGGCCAGGCGCGCACCAGGGTGCCGCCCAGGATGATGAGGTCGGGGTCGTAGTGGTTGACGGCGTTGACCAGCACGGCGGCGAGGTAGTGGTAGGTGCGCTGCTTGACCGCCACGGCCACGGGGTCCTCCAGCAGCGCCAGGTTCTGGATGGACTGCGGGTCGGCGACCCTGAGCCCCTGGCTGCGGGCGTACTCCACGATGGCGGGCACCGAGACGTAGGTCTCGGCGCAGCCGTGGTTGCCGCAGCCGCAGCGCGGGCCGTCCACGTTGATGGTGGTGTGCCCGATCTCCCCGGCCAGCTCGTGGGTGCCGCGGTAGAGGCGGTCGCGCACGATCAGGCCCGCGCCCACGCCCGAGCGCAGGCTGACGTAGAGCAGGTTCTCCACGCCTTGCCCCGCGCCGTACCAGCGCTCGCCCAAGGCCGCGGTCTTGGCGTCGTCGTCGAGCCACACCGGCACGCCCCAGCGCTGGGCCAGGAGGGGGCCTAAGGGGACGTTGCGCCAGCCGTGCACGAAGTTGGTGGGCTCCATCACCACCCCGCCCGCGGTGTCCACCGGCCCCGGGATCCCCACCCCGATGCCCACCGGGCGCCCCTCGCCCTCGAGCAGCGTCTGGATGACCTTGTGGACCAGCGAGAGCGTCTCGTCCACGCCGCCCTCGAGGCGGTGGGCCAGCTCCATGCGCTTGAGGATCTTGCCCCCCAGGTCGGTGAGGATGCCCCGCACCATCGAGCGGGAGACCTCCAGGCCCACGATCTTCCCCGCCGCGCCGCGCAGGGTGAGGAGGGTGGGGCGGCGGCCCACCTGCTTGCTGGTGGCCTTGTGCTCCTCGATCAGGCCGAGCTCGAGCAGCTCGTCCACCAGGTAGGTGATGGTGGCGGAGGTGAGGGCGGTGGCCTCGGCCAAGTCGGCGCGGGAGATGGGCTGGAGCTTGCGCAGCGCGTCCAGGACCACCGATAGGTTCTCGGCCCTGACCTTGGTCAGGTTGCTGCCGGTGCGAACGGATATGGGCTTTTTCATGGCGGGCGACCGGGAACGGACCCTTTCGGCTATTAGTTTACGCTTTCAAGAAAATAGGGCGAGCCCGGGTTAAGGCGCCCTCAGGCCCGGACGTTCCCCGGCCGCAGGAACTCGGGCAGCCAGCGCTGCTGGGCCTGGAGCAGCTCGGCGGTCATGGCCTGGACCTGCGGGGGCGTGAGCAGCGCGGCGGTGAGGGGGTCGAGCAGCAGGGCGTGGGTGACGTGCTCGGGGTTTTGCTCGAGCACCGCCGCCACCGCGAGCTGCTGGGGCAGGAGGTTGGTCTGGTTGAGCGCGGCGCACTGGAGGGGCAGCTTGCCCACCGGCTGGGGGTGGACGCCGCCGGCGTCCACGGTGCAGGGCACCTCCACGCAGGCCCCGGCGGGCAGGTTCTCGACGTAGCCGCGGTTGACCACGTTGCCGTAGACCCGGGCGGGCCGGCCGCCCTGCAGGGCGCGGAGGATCTGCATGCCGTACTCGGCGGAGGGGGTGAGGTCGCGCTTGAGCGCTTCGACCAGGGCCCGCGTCTGCTCCTCCTCCTTGCCCGCGTTGGCGATGCAGAAGCGCAAATAGTCCCAGCGGCGGGGGATGTACTCGCTCACCAGCCCGGGGTTCTTGCGGAAGTAGGGCACGTACTCGCTGGAGTGGTGGCTCGACTCGCTGACGAAGTAGCCGAAGGCGTCCATCAGCTCGGCGCGCACGCGCTCCTGGCCGCCCACGTAGGTAGAGGTGCCCTCGGTCCAGGGGGTCGAGCCGCCGTACTCGGGCAAGAACTCGGCCCGCAGGCGCTCGAGCAGCCTCGGCCGGAGGTCGGCGCCCCGGTGCTCCAGCCGCAGGAACCAGGCCTGGTGGTTGATGCCGGCGGCCAGGTAATCGAGCTCCTCGAAGGGCACGCCCAGCTTCTCGGCCAGCATCCGGGCGGTGCCGGGGATCGAGTGGCACAGCCCCACCACCCTCACCCCGAAGGAAGCCAGGTAGAGGCAGTTCATGGCCATGGGGTTGGTGTAGTTGAGCACCCAGGCCTCGGGGCAGAGGGCCCGCACGTCCTCGGCGACGTCCCGCAGGGCGGGGGCGCTGCGCAGGAAGCGGAAGACCCCGCCCGGCCCCAGGGTGTCGCCGGCGGGCAGGTCCACGCCGTACTTGCGCGGGATCTCGAGGTCGGCGCGGTAGGCCTCGATGCCCCCCACCTGGAAGGTGAGGATCACGTACCGTGCGCCCTTCAGGGCCTCGCGCCGGTCGTCGGTGGCCCAGGCCTCGAGCGCCACGCCGTGGTGGGCGCACAGCTCCTGCACCGCGCGCAGGGTGCGGACGGCGCGCTTTAGCGAGAGGTCCATCAGCACCAGCTCGCTGCCGTGCAGCTCGGGCAGGGCCAGCAGGTCGGCGGCCAGCCGCAGCGGGAAGGTGATGCCCCCGGCTCCGATGATCACGATCTTCGGCATGCTCACTCCTCCAGCAGGTTGGCTTCCTGCAAGCCCGCCGGGCTCAGGCGGTAGGTCTTGATCTGGTGGGGCCCGGCCTCGACCGTGAAGGCCTGGCCGAAGGCCTCGAGCCGGGTGCGTGCCGCGCGCCCGTGGGGCTCGAAGAGGCGCAGGACCAGGCCTTCGCCGTCCTCGGCCCGCTTGAGCGCGGTGAGGTGCAGCGCCTGGGGGTCTTCCAGGCGCACGAAGCTGTGCCGCGGGGGTGCTTCCCCGGCGTGGACGTACTCGCGCACGAAGGGCAGGGGGGAGTTGAAGTCCTGGGCGTGCCGGGTCACCCCCGCCGCGCGCCAGTCGCCCGCGTGGGGGAGCAGCGCCCAGCGCAGGCTCTGCAGCCCCTGGTCCTGGTAGGCGTAGCGCACGCCGGGCTCGAGCCGGGCCGGGTCGTGGTGCCCGAAGACCGGGCTGCGCAGCAGGGTGAGCCGGGCCTCGCCGCCCAGCACGCTCGCGGAGTACTTGCCGTCGTTGAGCAGGGCCACCCCGGCCCGCTGAGCCACCCCCCGCGCGTCGCGCACGCTGCCGCTGACGTTGAGCCAGCGCTGCACCGGCTCCTCCTGGCCGTCGGCGGGGCGCACGGCGTGGCCGTAGGGCACCTCGAAGGTGGCCTCGGCGCCGGAGAGGGCGAAGGGGAAGGCGAGTTGCAGGGCCTGGTGCTGCTCCTGCCAGTTGACCCACAGCTCGCCCTCCAGGCGCGGGCTGTGGCGGTAGAGGTGGAGGTGCTGGCGGGCCCAGGAGCCCCGGTAGCGGTACTCCAGCCGCAGCGTGGCCCGCACCGGGCCGCTCTCGACCAGCTCGCAGCCCCTGGGCTCGAACACCCCCAGCAGGTGGCGCAGGGAGGTCAGGCCGTGGCCCCAGGTGTCGGTGGGGTCGTGCACGACCAGCAACTGCGCCGCGGCCCCGGCGAGCAGCTCGAGACCGCGCTCCTTGTCGTAGAGGCTCTTCAGCGCCCCGGTGGCGGCCTCGAGCTCGAGCCGCCACCAGCGGTTGGCGAGGCGGGCGGGGGAGGCCTCCAGCGGCGGGGCGTCCGCGGGCAG
>NZ_QXDL01000253.1:0-5073 GCF_003574345.1 Calidithermus terrae | reverse complement strand
GTGGGGGAGGTGCTCGAGGCCAGCGACGCCCCGCGCGGCACCCGCAGCTCGCGCGCCGTGGTGGGCGAGTTTAGCCTGGGCGCCCAGGCGGTGATCGTGGCGAGCGGCGGCATCGGCGGCAACCACGAGCTGGTGCGGCGCAACTGGCCCCTCGAGCGGCTGGGCCCGACGCCGGAGTTCATGGTAGCGGGCGTGCCCGAGCACGTGGACGGCCTCATGCTCGGCGCCGTGGCGGAGGCGGGCGGGCGGGTCATCAACCCCGACCGCATGTGGCACTACACCGAGGGGCTGCGCAACTGGAACCCGGTGTGGGCCAACCACGGCATCCGCGTCCTGCCGGGACCCTCGAGCCTCTGGCTCGACCCCTACGGCCGCCGCCTGCCCTTCCCGCACCTCCCCGGCTTCGACACCCTGGCTACCCTCCAGCACATCACCCGCAACCGCTACCCCTACACCTGGTTCGTGCTCAACCGGCGCGTCATCAAGAAGGAGTTCGCCCTCTCCGGCTCCGAGCAGAACCCCGACCTCACCGGGCGCGACGTGCGCGGGGTGCTGCGGCGGGTGGTGGGGGGCGTGCAGGCCCCGGTGCAGGCCTTCATGGACCGCGGCGCCGACTTCGTGGTGCGGCCCACCCTGCCCGAGCTGGTGCGCGCCATGAACGCGCTGGCGGGGACCGACTGGCTCGAGCCCGCCGTGGTCGAGCGCGAGGTGCGCGACCGCGACGCCCAGCTCGCCAACGCCTTCGGCAAGGACGCCCAGCTCGCCGCCGTGCGGGCCGCGCGGGCCTACCTCGGCGACCGGCTCGTGCGCGTGGCTAAGCCCCACCGGCTGCTCGACCCCGCCGCCGGGCCGCTCATCGCCGTGCGGCTCAACGTCCTGACGCGCAAGACCTTAGGGGGCCTCGAGACCGACCTGCAGGGCCGGGTGCTGCGGCAGGGGGGCGAGCCCTTCCCGGGGCTCTACGCCGCGGGCGAGGTGGCGGGGTTCGGCGGGGGCGGCATGCACGGCTACCGCGCCCTCGAGGGCACCTTCCTGGGCGGGTGCGTGTTCAGCGGGCGGGTGGCGGGGCGGGCGGCCGCCGCGGCCGTGGTCTAGGCCGCCTCGCGGTCGAGGGGCTCGAGGTAGCCCAGCCGCCGCCGCTTGAGCTCGTCCATCGCCCGGTGGGTGGCCTCGCGCTCGAGCTTGAGGGCCAGGTCGAACAGCGCGCCGGCGGCCTGTACGCACGCCTCGGACACCAGGCGCCGCCGGTCGGGGGCCAGGCAGCGCAGGTCGAGCTCGCCGACGGCTCCGCCCGCGAGGTCCCCGGCTACGTGCAGCCCCTGGGCCTGGACTATGCCGCCTTCGGCCGGCTCACCCCGACCGCAGGGCGGCGAGCAGCCGCCGGGCCTCGGCCGCGTGCGCCTGCTCGCCGGGGAGCTGGGCCAGGCTGGAGAGCACCAGCGCGAGGTCGTAGGCGTGGCCCAGTGACCGGAAGCCGGCCTCGGCCTGGCGGTAGGCCCAACGCGCGGCCTCGAGCTCGCCGCGCGCGGCGAGGGCCCGGCCCTCCACCCAGCTCGCCTGGGCCAGGCCGGGCTGGTTCCGGAAGGTTTCGGCGAGCTTCTGGGCCTTCCGCGCGTAGGCCAGGGCGTCCTCGAGCTCGCCCTGCTCGAGCCGGAAGGCCGCCAGGGCGGGGTAGAACTGCACGCTGCACACCGGGCACAGCGTGCCCTGGGCCTCCAGGTCCAGGCCCGCCCGGGCCAGGCGCTCGGCCCGCGCGCGGTCGCGGGCTTCCAGGCGGTTCCACAGCCCCGCGGCGTAGAGGCGCATCAGGCAGTGGTCGCGCACCGCGGCCTGCGCGGCGGCCTCGAGGCCCCGCTCCACCGCCCGCCAGCCGGCCTCGAGCTCCCCCCGCGCGGTGCGGAGCAGGGCTTCGCGGGCCAGGGTGTAGGCCTCGCCGGCCGGGGAGCCGATGCGGTGGTGGAGCTCGAGGGCGCGCCCCAGGTGGCGGGCGGCCTCCTGGAGGTTGGTGCGCAGGAACTCCATGCTCCCCAGCGCGTAGTGGCACACCGCCACGCAGCGCAGGTCGCCCACGGCCTGGGCGTGCTCCTGCACCCGGCGGATGAAGGCCTGGGCCTGCTGGTAGGGGTCCTCGCCGTAGACGTGGTACTCCCACAGGCACAGGTGGGCGTCGGTGGCTAGGGCCACCTCCGGCGACCAGCCGGCCAGCCCGCGCTTGAGCTCGTAGCGCAGGCCCTCCTCCCAGCGGCCCATGGGCAAGTAGGAGAGGGCGAGCAGCTCGTAGGCCTGCTGGACCTCCACCCCGGCGCCCTGGGCCTCGGCGAGCTGCAGGGCCTCGTGGGCCTCGGCGGCGGCCTGCTCGAGCTCGTGCCAGTGCCAGTGGTAGAGGGCCTGCACCAGCAGGAGCCGGGCGCGCTCGAGCGGGCCGGGGCCGGTGCGGGCCTGGGCCTGCGCCAGGTAGGCGGCGGCGCCGTCCATGTCGGTGGCGAGGATGGCGGTGAGGGCCAGCTTGCGGTAGAGCGCGGCCGGGGCCGGCGCGCCCTCGAGGGCTTCCCGGTAGGCCGCCAGGGCCTGCCGCACGTCGCCGGTGGCCCGGTGCGCGTCGCCGATGCGCTCCCACACCCGCGCCCGCGCCTCGCCGGCGAGCCCCAGCTCCAGCGCCTCGCGGTAGCGCTCGAGGGCGGCGGGGTGGTCGTAGACCGCGGTGGCCCGCTCGCCCGCTTTGAGCAGGTACTCCAGCGCCCGCTCGGCCTGCCCGGCCCGGCGGTAGTGGTGGGCCAGGGCCTCGGTGTGGGGGGCGAGGTCGGCGCGGTAGGCGGCCTCGAGCGCCCGCGCCACCTCGCCGTGCAGCGCCGCCCGGCGGGCCAGCGAGAGCCCCTGGTAGAGGGCCTCGCGGTAGAGGGGGTGCCGGAAGCGGTAGCCCGGGCCCTGCTCGAGCAGCAGCTTGGCGGCCAGGGCTTCGTCCAGGGGGTCGGCCAGCCCCGGCCCCACCGCCGCCTCGAGCACCGCGTGCGCCACCTCCCGTCCCGCCACCGCCGCCAGTTGGAGCAGGTGCAGGGCCGGCGGGCTGAGGCGCAGGAGCCGCCCGGAGAGCAGCGTGGTCAGCGAGGGGGGCAGGGCCAGCGTGCCCAGGTAGCCGGGGGTGGCAAAGGCCAGGTAGGCGCGCCGGAACCGGCGGGCCAGGGGCACGCGGAACCGCAGCTCCCGCTCCAGGGCCCTGCGGCCCGGGCCCAGCAGGTAGTAGCCCGGGTCTGCGGCGGCCCGGCTTTGCCCGGCCTCGCCCGCGCCGTCCTGCGCCCGGGCTAAAGCCACCGCCCGCTCGGCCACCCCGAGCTCGGGGATCCCCGAGCCCTTAGCCAGCTCCTCCACCGCGTGGCGGTAGCGGTCCCGGGTGCCGAAGTCCAGCGCGGCATAGCCCGCGTGGCGCCGCAGGGCGGCCTCCACCAGGCTGGCCTCCTCGACGAAGCGCTCCCAGTCGAAGAACGAAACCGAGCGCATGCTGGTGATGACGTTGCTGACGGTAACGTTGGTCGCGGCCTGGCGGGCGTGCTCGAGGGAGACGAGGTCGTCGACGGTGGTGCCCTGGGCCGCGACGCGCTCGAGCAGCCAGCCCAGGACCGGCGTGACGGCGGGGTCTTGCTCGCGCAGCCGGTGCACGAGCTGCACCACGAAGGCCGCGGGCAGCGGGGCCTGCTCGAGCCGCCGCAGGACCCCCCGGGCGGCCTCGGGCGTCCGCAGGCCCAGCAGGCGGTCCGCGAGGCGGTCGGCCTCCCGCCGCGCATCCTGCCAGTGCAGCACCCACTCGGCCAGGCGGCGCAGGTTCTCGACCAGCACCAGCCGCAGGCTGATCGCCAGTGCCCACAGCTCGCCCAGGTTCAGGGGGGCCCGCCCCTGGTAGGCCTGCACGAACCGCAGCAGGCTCTCCGGGTCGAAGCGGCTGTCGGTGTGGGCCACGTAATCCCAGGCGATCCCGTACACCCTGGGGTACCCCTCGAGGGGGCCCCCGGCGAGCTTGGGCAATTCGCGGTAATAGTGCCCCGGGAGGTCGTTGCGGATGCCCCGGAGCTGCTCGTCGAGGACGTGGTGGTTATCCACCAGCCACTCCGCCGCGGAGGCGACGACCCGCTTCTGCCGGAGCGCCAGGGTGATCTCGTCATGGCTGTGCTGCAGCGCCCGGGCGTTGCTCTGGAGCCGTGGGAACAAGGACCGGCCCCTCGACGGGATCCTCGAGAGCACCTGGGAAGCGGCGAGGGCCCGGGCGTGCTCCTCGAGCCGCTCCAGGCTGTAGATCATCCCGCGGATCGGGTCTTCCGGCCCGGGCCTGAGCGGGAGGCCCCCGCCGCCCGGGTCTTCCATGGCCTTCGTCCTACGCATCTGTTCGCCCCTTCAGAATCCGGCCGGCGATGGGATCTGGCCGTCCGCGGCGGATTCCACGGACGATGTGCCCGACCCTGGGGTTGCAGCAGGTTTAGCCAGGAACCATTCAGGGTAACACGGCAGCGCCCGCCCAATTGCGACCGGATGCGCCGGCACGGCCGGCGTGCCTTAGCAGCCCGCGGGAACGGGGCTCCCGTTCTACCGCAAAGGAGATGCGCCTTACGTGCTTTGGTGAGTACCTGCTACTAGGTGGAGTGGCTCGAGCCGTAGGCATAGCGCTCGAGCCGCAGGGCTTTCACGGCACTTCAGTCGCCATTCAAGGGTGGACAAGGCCGGTTGTTCCCGGGGCCACCTCCTGGCCCCGGGGGTGGCTCGAGACCGCCCCACCCGCTCCATGGATCTGTTCCGGATTATCCGTACCTGGACCTATCCCGTGCAAGAGAGCCGTCCAGGACGGGCTATAGCCGCCGACCGCGTAAAACGCACGATAAGGCCCCCCGCCGAGGGGGCGAGGGGAGAACCTTGGCAGGCGGCAGGTTAAGGGGGCGGCTGAGGTGCCCCCCCTTAGCCCTCTGGGCAATCCCAGGAGGTAGACCCCGCCGGCCCGGCCCTCGAGGGCCCAGCCACATTTCCCTTAACATTCCTTAGGGGAAATACTGGGGGGATCTGGGCGGTTCGGGCCCTCGAGGGGGTGGGGAC
>NZ_QXDL01000252.1:0-5110 GCF_003574345.1 Calidithermus terrae | reverse complement strand
CAGAGGTTTTCCCTTTTCCTTCACCCGCGCAGCGCCCCGCGCCGCGCGTGCGGGAGTAGCTCAGCCGGTAGAGCACAACCTTGCCAAGGTTGGGGTCGCGAGTTCGAGTCTCGTCTCCCGCTCCATTTGATATAGATCCCCCACTCCCGGAGTGGGGGATTTCGCTTTTAACCCTCCCTCCACGAGGCTGCGGCGTGAGCGGGGGCGAACCCGCCGTGTTGCCCGGTTGGTCAAAACCACCCCAGGGGAATTTATCGTGCTTTTCCCTCGAGGCGCGTCCTACCCCGAACGCGGCCGTGGCGACCTTGACGCCGAGCCTTGGCCTACCCTACGGCCCGTTCCTCGTGAAGGGCTGCAGAGCGCCCTAGGAGTTCGAGTCGCCCCGCTCGAGGATCCTGCCCATCTCCTCCGCGGACACCGGCATGGCTAGTGCGTAGCCTTGGGCCAGGTGGCAGCCCATCTGGCTGAGGGTGTCTTGCTGAACCGCGGTCTCCACCCCTTCGGCCACCACCTCGAGCCCGAAGGCTTCGGCCAGGGTCAGGATGGCGCGTACGAGGGCGAGGTTGCTGGCGGAGGTGGGCAGGCCGGCGACGAAGGAGCGGTCGATCTTGACGGCGTCGATGGGGAGGGAGCGCAACAGCCCGAGCGAGGAGTGGCCGGTGCCGAAGTCGTCGATGGCGATGCGCACGCCCAGCGCCTGCAGGCGTTCGAGCTGGCGCAGCGACTCCTCGGCGTCGCGCATCACGGTGCTCTCGGTGAGCTCGAGCTCGAGCTGCTGGGGGGAGAGGCCGGTCTCGGCCAGGGTGGAGGCCACGACGTCCGCGAAGTCGGCGCGGCAGAATTGGATGGCCGAGACGTTGACCGCCACGCGGGTTCGCCAGGAGGCGGCCTGCCGGCAGGCCTGCTGCAGCACCCAGCTCCCGATGGGCACGATCAGGCCGCTCTCCTCGGCCAGGGGGATGAAGCGCGCCGGCAGCACGAGCCCGTGCTTGGGGTGCCGCCAGCGCAGCAGGGCCTCCACGCCGGTGACCCGGCGGTCGTCGAGGGAGAATTGCGGCTGGTAGTGCACCTCGAGCTCGCCCTGGTGCAGCGCCTTGCGCAGGTCCTGCTCGAGCTCCAGGCGCTGCAGGGCCTGGGCGGTGTATTCCGGGCGGAACACCCGGAAGCCGTTGCGGCCGGCGGCCTTGGCCTGGTACATCGCCGCGTCGGCGTGGCGCTGGAGGGTGGAGGCGTCGAGGCCGTCGCGGGGGTAGAGGGCGATGCCGATGCTGCCGGTGACGAACAGGGAGCGCCCGGCCACGGTGAAAGGCTCCGAGAGGGCGCCCAGCAGCTTCGACACCACCCGCTCCGCCGCCTTGGCCTCGGAGAGCTGGCTGAGCACCACCGTGAACTCGTCGCCGCCCAGCCGGGCGACGGTGTCGGAGGCCCGCACCGTGGCGCGGATGCGCTGGGCGACGGCGACGAGCAGCTCGTCGCCCGCGTCGTGGCCCAGGGTGTCGTTGACCGCCTTGAAGTGGTCGAGGTCGATGAAAAGCACCCCCACCAGGTGGTCCTCGCGCTCGGCCCGGGCGATGGCCTCCCTGAGCTGGGCTTCGAAGAGGGTGCGGTTGGCCAGGCCCGTGAGCTGGTCGTGGTGGGCCATGTGCGACAGCGCCGCCGCCCGCAGCTCGAGCTCCTCCGACGACAGCCGCAGGGCCTGGTTGAGCCGGTCGTTCTCGTGCAGGGCCAGCACCTGCCGCACGATCACCAGCAGCGTCACCAGCCCCATGCTGACCAAAGCCCCCGTGGCCCCGTCGCGGTCCCGGCCGTAAACCAGCACCACCAGGCCGTAGGTCGCGGCCACGGCCACATAGGGCAGGTACCAGGAGAGGCGGCGCAGCCACCGGGGGAAGGGCAGGCTACGGGCGGGCTTACCCCGGCCGGCCAGGGCCGCCAGGGCGAAGGCGCCCTGGGCCAGCACGTACAGCACGTCCACCGGGTGGGCGGGTCCGTAGGCCTCGCTGGCCTCGAGCGCGGTGTACCAGACGTCGGCCACGATGTTGAGCACCAGCCCCACCCCCAGCCACAGCGCGGTGGGGATCGGCAGCCACGGCGAGGTGCGCAACAAGAGCAGGAGCAGCACGCTGACGAGCAGCAAGTCGGTGAAGGCGTAGGCCAGGGTCACGCCCAGCCCCAGGGGGTCGGCGAAGTAGGGCTGGGCCGTGCGGGCCAGCAAGGCGTACCACAAGCACGCCCCGACGGCCGTCACCACCGTGCCGACGTCCAGCGGCAGCCGGAGGCGTTCCCAGGACTGCGACGGGCGTGGGTGGGCGAACCTGAACATCGCCACCAGGAGCAGCGGGGCGTAGAGGAGGTAGACCCCATCGACCCAGGAGGGGAAGGGGGCCTCACCCGCCGCCAGGGCGTAGGAGTAGTACAGCAGGTCCCCTGCCGTCCAGGTTGACAGGCTCAGGGCGTACAGCGTCCAGGCTCCGTGGAGGCGCTGGGGGTAGTGGGCTCGGCTCTCCCAGACCAGCCATACGACCACCAGGCCGATCAGGGGCTGCACGACGCTCCCGAACCATTCCCATGGGCGGGCGGAGGCCGGGAGCACCGTCCACAGCAGGTGCGCGGCCGCCAGCGCGGCCAGCACGGCGGCCGCGATCTGGGTGGAGCTCGTGGTCCGGGCACGTACTTCCACTTCAGCCGTACCTTACATAACTCAAAGGCAGGGTGCTCGCGATTTCGACCATCCCGATCGCCCGTAACTCTCATTTTCTTCCCGAAGCCCCTGAGCGCTTTATGCTGGGGCGAGGCGCCATGAGCCACGACCCGCAACTGTGGAGCGAGGTGGACCGCTACATCGCCGAGCGGCTGGTTCCCGCCGACCCCGTGCTGGAGGCGGTGCTCGAGGCCAGCGCGGCGGCCGGCCTGCCGCCCATCCACGTCGCGCCCAACCAGGGCAAGCTGCTGTGGCTGCTGGCACGGCTGCAGGGAGCGCGCCGCATCCTCGAGGTCGGCACGCTGGGCGGCTACAGCACCGTCTGGCTGGCGCGGGCGCTGCCCCCGGGCGGGCGCCTGATCACCCTCGAGGCCGACCCCCGCCACGCCGAGGCGGCGCGGGCCAACCTCGAGCGGGCCGGCCTGGCGGGGGTGGTGGAGGTGCGGCTGGGGCGGGCGCTCGACACCCTGCCCCGCCTCGCCGCCGAGGGGCAGGGCCCCTTCGACCTGGTCTTCCTCGACGCCGACAAGCCCTCCACCGCTGAGTACCTGCGCTGGGCCCTCGAGCTCACCCGCCCCGGCAGCCTGATCGTCGCCGACAACGTGGTGCGCGCAGGGGCGGTATTGGAGGGCTCGAGCCGCGACCCCAGCGTCCGGGGCATCCGCCGCTTCTACGAGCAGGTGGCCGCCGAGCCCCGCCTGAGCGCCACCGCCATCCAGACCGTGGGCTCGAAGGGCTACGACGGCCTGGCCCTCGCCCTCGTCCTCCCCGAGGCGTAGGGCGCGTCCGCGTTATGCCGGGCGTTACCCCGACATATCGATAATCGGGCCAGATACGGGGGCTGCAGGCGGGGCGTACGGCGTTCGCCGGACGCAAGACGCGAGACGCTAAACGTGGGTCGTACGTCGTACGCAAGGCGCAAAACGCCAAACGCAAAACGCGAGACGCTTTGGCCCTCGACAGGCCACGGGTCATGGGCCTTCCTAAACCTGTCTCCTTCCCCCGGCGGTTGCTTATCCCCCGGGGCAGTGCCCTGGAGCAGGTAACGGCAGCTTAACGCGCCAAGGACTAGGCTCTAGGCTGAGAGGAGTGTTGTGGCGCTTATGAGGAAAGCCCCCTTGGTGAGCATCTTGATGCCTACTTATAACTACGCGAAATTCATCGCGCATTCCATCGAGAGTGCACTCGGGCAGGACCTGGGGGACATCGAGCTGATCATCAGCGACAACGCCTCCACCGACAACACCCAGGCGGTAGTGGCGCCGTACCTGGCCGACCCTCGAGTGCGCTACCACCGCAACGCCGAGAACATCGGCATGACCCCCAATTACAACCGCTGCTACGAGCTGATGCACCCCGACAGCCGCTACGTCATCATCCTCCCCGCCGACGACTGGTGGGAGCCCAACATGCTCTCCAAGCTCGTGGCGATCGCTGAGGCCGACCCCGAGCTCACCTTCGTGCACTGCGCGGGCTACAAGGTTGACCCCGAGGGCAAGCCGCTGTTCGAGTACATGGACCTCTTCGCCCACCTGCCCTCCGTGGGCAAGCACCGCGCGCTCAAGGAGCTCTACCGCAACAACTACATCTTCGCCCAGACCGTGCTGCAGCGGCGTTCGCTCTTCGAGCAGTACAAGCCCTATCCTCACCTCTACCGGCTGGGCTTCAACTACGCCCCCGACTACATGCTCTGGGTTGACATCATGAACCGGGGGGCCGTCGGGTACTACCTGCCCGAGAAGCTGGCCTACTTCCGCGAGCACCCCCAGTCCCACACCATCGACAAGAACATCATCCCCCGGCTGCGCGAGGAGGTGCGCATCTTCGAGACGGCGGCCGAGAGCTGCCCGCCCGAGCTCGAGGCCGAGCGCATCGCCAACCTCCGCAGCCGTATGCTGGCGTTGGCCCAGCGCCTGCTCAAGGCCGACCAGGAGGAAGAGGCCAAAGAGATCCTGGTGAAGGCGGCCCGGCTCGACCCCAACCCGAGCCTGGGCATCCGCATCGCCCACTTCATCGCCAACCTGCCCCTCTCGCGCGGCATCCGCTCCAAGCTCTGGGAGCTCGCCGAGAACCTGGCCTTCCGGGCCCGCCGCAGCCCGGCCTGAACTCCTTTCCCCCTATTCCCGGCCCGCCGGGCCCCGCACGCAAGGTCTTATGAACGACATTTCCCCGCCCGCCCCCCCTGCCCGCCTCGCCCGTGCCGTGCGCAACGGGCTGTGGAACGGCGCCGCCAACCTGCTCATGGCCCTGGTGGGCGTGGTCACCTCGGTGATCGTGGCCCGCAGCCTGAGCGGCTATTCTTAGCGTTACTTATGGAAATTGACGCCGTTGTGACCCTGCGTTTGGAAGTGCCCGACGACACCGACCTCGACGACCTGGTGCTCGAGATCGACGAGGAAGGCCGCATCC
>NZ_QXDL01000251.1:0-5138 GCF_003574345.1 Calidithermus terrae | reverse complement strand
GTGGTGGGGCGGTGGGCCTCGAGGAGCCCCAGGTCGCGCATCACCGAGCCGAACTCGAGCTGCTCGAGCATCTCCCGCAGCTCGGCGGTCTTCGGCTCGCGGCGGTGGGCCTTGGAGAAGTCGCAGAGGCCGGGCTCGAGGGGCACGTCGGTGTGGATCTCGGAGAGCTGGCGTGAGAGCAGCACGTCGTCGAGGCTGGCCCGGATGAGCTCGCGGGTGCGCTCGGGCTTGACCTCCTCGAGGTGCGCCAGGAGGTTCTCCAGGCTCCCCCACTCCTCCAGCAGCTTGACCGCCCCCTTCGGCCCGATGCCCTTGGCCCCCGGGATGTTGTCGGAGCTGTCGCCGGTGAGGGCGCGGTAGTCCACCCACTGCTCCACGCCGACGCCGTACTTCTCCTTCACCTGGTTGGGCCCGATGATCGAGCCGTCGGGGTGGAAGACCCAGACGTTCTCGCTCAGAAGCTGGTAGGCGTCGCGGTCGCCGGTGAGGATGCGCACCGGGTAACCCTCGGCCTCGGCCTTCTTCGCCAGCGTGCCGATCACGTCGTCGGCCTCGTAGCCGGGGACCTCGAGGCGCACGAGCCCCAGCAGCTCGACGAGCCGCTTGATCTTGCGGATCTGCTCGGGCAGGTCCTCGGGCGTGGGGGCCCTCCCGGCCTTGTAGGCCTCGAAGTTGTCGTGCCGGAAGGTCTTGGCGGGCGCGTCGAAGACCACGATGACGCAGGAGCTGTTCTCCTTGAGGTACTTCAGCAGCGTCCGCAGGAAGCCGAAGATGGCCTGCACCGGCTCCCCGGTGGAGGTGGTGAGCTTCTCGAAGGCGAAATAGGTGCGGTACGCCAGGTGGTGCCCGTCGATCAGGATGACCCGCTCGGCGCGGGGCGCCGGAGCGGGCTGGGGGTCAGGGTCGAATAAGCCTTGCTGCACGGGGCCATTCTAACCCCATTCATTTCGCTGTGAACAGAACCAGGATGCGGTAGCCACCAGCGGTCAGTTATCAGCTATCAGCTCGTGGCCCGTGGCTCGTGGTTTACCCCTCCCCAACCCTCCCCGCGCGCGGGGAGGGGGTATCCCCCCAGCCCCCCTTGTTAAGGGGGGTGACAAGGCGTCCTGCGTACGACGTACGACGTAGGACGTAGGACGTGCGTTTTGCGTCTTGCGTTTTGCGTCTTGCGTTTCGCGTACGACGTACGCCGCACGACCCTCGCCCCGCTATCGGCTATCGGCTATCGGCTATCGGCATTCAGTGCACAGGACATACACCTACGCCTCGAGCCGCTCCACCACCTCGGCCCGCAGCACCCCCCGGCTGGCGTCCCGCAAGGCGGCCTGGAAGGCCTCGAGCGCGCCGGCCTCGAGGGTGAGCTCGAGCCGCAAGCCCCGCGCCGTGTAGCCCTCCGCGTCGCGGGGCAGGCCGCCGCGCTCGAGCAGCCCGTACACCACGCCCGAGAGTTCGAAGGGCACCTCGAGCGCCACCCGCACCCTGGGGCGCACCTCGCGCCTGGGGGCCTGGCGCAGGCACTCGGCCGCGACGCCGCCGTAGGCCCGCACCAGCCCGCCCGTGCCCAGCTTGACCCCGCCGAAGTGGCGGGTGACCACCACCATCACCCGGTCGAGGCCCTGGCCCTCGATGGCCCGCAGGATCGGCTGCCCGGCGGTGCCGCCCGGCTCGCCGTCGTCGGAGAAGCGGTAGAGCGGCCCGACCCGGTAGGCCCAGCAGTTGTGGGTGGCCTCACGCTCGCGGACTCGCTCGAGGAAGGCCAGCGCCTCCTCCGGCGTGGCCGCCGGGGCCGCCCGCGCGATGAAGCGGCTCTTCTGGATGAGCTGCTCGAGCTCGTGGGGGGCGGCCAGGGTGGTCACGCCTCGAGCTTCCCCCGCGCGGCTTGGTACATGACCTCCACCGGGGGACGCTGGCCGGTCCACAGCTCGAAGGCCAGCGCCCCCTGCCACACCAGCATGGGCAGGCCGCCCAGCGTCCTGAGCCCTGCGGCCCTGGCCTCGCGCAGCAGGCGGGTTTCCAGGGGGTTGTAGACGATGTCCACCACGGTGCCGCCGGCCGGGAGCCACTCGGCCCGTAGCGGCGTGGCGGCGGGGTCTTTGAGCCCTACGGTGGTGGTGTTGACGATGAGGTCGCTCGAGCGCGCCATCCCCGCCAGCACCAATTCGTTGTCGGTGACCTCGCCGAGGCCGAATTCGCGCTGGAGCTGCGCGGCGCGCTCCAGGGTGCGGTTACCAATGCGCACCTGGGCCCCGGCCTGCTTGAGCGCCCAGGCGATGGCCCGCGCGGCCCCCCCGGCCCCCAGGATGAGCGCCTTGGCGCCCCGGTACTCGATCCCGGCCTCCTCGAGGCCGCGCAGGAAGCCCGGGGCGTCGGTGTTGTGGCCCTCGAGCCGCCCCTCGCGGTTGACGACCGTGTTGACCGCGCCGATGGCCTCGGCCTCCGGGGAGAGCCGGTCGAGGTAGGGCATCACCGCCTCCTTGTGCGGCACGGTGACGTTGACGCCGCGGTAGGCGCGGCGCACCTCGTCCATGCGCTCGGCCAGGGCCTCCGGGGGGGTCTCGAGCGCGGCGTAGCTGCCCGCGAGGCCCAGCGCCTCCAGGGCCGCGGCGTGCATCGCCGGGGAGAGGGTGTGGGAGAGTGGGTAGCCGATCAGGCCCAGCCTCATGGGGTCAGTTTACAGTCGGGGCGGTGGGAGCCATTATGATGAGGCTAGTGATACGCTTGGTCTTTCTGCTTCTTCTTGCCCTGGGCTGGGCAGGTGCGAAAAGCTACATCATCCCCATCGAGGGGGTCATCGACCAGCCCTTGGCCATCTTCCTCGAGCAGTCCCTCGAGCAGGCCGAGCGCGAGGGCGCGAGCGGGGTGGTGCTCTACGTCGACACCCCCGGCGGGCGCGTTGACGCGGCCATCCGCATGTCCGACGCCATCCTCGCCAGCCCGCTGCCCACCATCGCCGTGGTGCAGAACGCCTTCTCGGCCGGGGCGCTGATCTCGCTGTCGGCCCAGCAGATCTACATGCTGCCGGGATCGGAGATCGGGGCCGCGCTGCCGATCACGGTGACCCCGGTGACCCAGCCGGAGGCCGCCGACCGCAAGGTGATCTCCGCCCTGCGCAGCAAGTTCCGCGCGGTGGCCGAGGCCCGGGGCCGCCCGGTCAACCTCGCCGAGGCCATGGTTGACCCCGAGCGCGAGGTGCCCGGGCTCTCGACGCGGGGCGAACCCCTCACCCTCTCCGCCCAGAAGGCCGCCGAGACCAAGATCGCCGACGGGGTGGTGAGCAGCCTGGGCGAGGCCCTCGAGAAGGCCGGCTTCAACCCCCAGACCCAGCGCCTCGAGCCCGGCACCCGCGTCAACGTGGCCCGCTTCCTCACCAACCAGGTCGTCGCCGCCATCCTGCTGGCGGTGGGGGTTTTGGGCATCGCCCTGGAGTTCTTCACCCCCGGCACCTTCCTGCCCGCGACCATCGGCATCATCGCGCTGGCGCTGTACTTCCTGGGCGGCTACCTGGCGGGCTTCTCGAGCCTGCTGGAGATCGGGCTGTTCGTGGGCGGGTTGCTGCTGCTGCTGGTCGAGCTCTTCATCACGCCGGGCTTCGGCGTGCTGGGCGGGCTGGGCATCGCGGGCATCGTGGCCTCGGTGTACCTCACCTTCGGCAGCCAGTCGGTGGCGGTAGGCTCCTACGCCGTCCTGATCGTGGCCGTCGGGCTGTTCCTGATGTTCCGCTTCTTCCCCCGCACCCGCCTGGGGCGCGCGCTGGTGCTGGAGAGCACCATCGCCGAGCAGGCCCCCCCGCGCGACGAGCTCCAGAGCATCGTGGGGGCCATCGGCACGGCACTGACCGATCTTCGTCCTGCGGGTACCGCGCTCTTCGGCGAACGCCGGGTGGACGTGGTGACGCAGGGCGAGTTTATCGAGCGGGGCACCCCGATCCGGGTCACCGAGGTCGAAGGGGTGCGCGTGGTGGTACGAAAGGAAGGTTGAGTGTGGAACTATTGGCTCCGGTTCTCGTAGCGACCCTGATTATCGTCGTCCTGTTCATCTTCTTCACCTTCATCCCGGTGGGGCTGTGGATCACCGCCTTCTTCTCCGGGGTGCGCGTGAGCCTGGGCACGCTGGTGGGCCAGCGGCTGCGCCGCATCCCCCCGGCCCGGATCATCCTGCCCATGATCAAGAGCTTCAAGGCGGGCATCCCGGTGGAGGTGACGCGCCTGGAGTCGCAGTACCTCGCCGGGGGCAACGTTGACCGCGTGGTGGACGCGCTGATCGCCGCCGAGAAGGCCGGGATCAAGCTCACCTTCGACCGCGCCGCCGCCATCGACCTCGCCGGGCGCGACGTGCTCGAGGCCGTGCGGCTGTCGGTCAACCCCAAGGTCATCACCTCCCCCATGGTCGCGGGCATGGCCCAGGACGGCATCCAGCTCCTGGCTACCGCCCGCATCACCGTGCGGGCCAACATCGACCGCCTGGTGGGCGGCGCCGGCGAGGAGACCATCGTCGCGCGCGTGGGCGAGGGCATCGTGGCCTCCATCGGCCAGAGCATGGACCACAAGCAGGTGCTCGAGCAGCCCGACCGCATCTCCAAGACCGTGCTCGCCAAGGGCCTCGACGCCGGCACCGCCTTCGAGATCCTCTCGGTGGACATCGCCGAGGTGGACGTGGGCAAGAACATCGGCGCCCAGTTGCGCACCGACCAGGCCGAGGCCGACAAAAAGATCGCCCAGGCCAAGGCCGAGGAGCGCCGCGCGATGGCGGTGGCCGCCGAGCAAGAGAACAGGGCCGCCGTCGAGGCCATGCGGGCCAAGCTCGTCGAGGCCCAGGCCGCCGTGCCCCTGGCGATGGCCGACGCCCTCAAGAGCGGCAAGCTCAGCGTGATGGACTACTACCAGCTCAAGAACATCGAGGCCGACACCGACATGCGCGAGTCGATCAGCAAGGCGACCGAGGGGGAGGAGAACCGGTGATGCGCGATGCAGCTTGACGACCTGCTGGGCCTGTTGTTCCTGTTCTTCTTCGTCATCCTCCCCGCCCTGCGCGGCTTCCTGCGGCGGGGAGACAACACCTTCGACATCCCCGACATCGACCAACTGCCCACCGACCCCGACCAGGTGCAGCGCAGGCCCCCGGCCCAGCCCACCCAGGCC
>NZ_QXDL01000250.1:0-5210 GCF_003574345.1 Calidithermus terrae | reverse complement strand
GCTTTGGGGCTGGGGCTGCTGGGCCTGCTGGTGGTGGCGGCCTCGGGGGCCCTGACCTCGCTGGGCGACGCTCTGTTCCCGGTGCGCGACACCGCCGAGGCCGTGGCCAGGAGCCGCACGCCGGGCGAGAACTTTCTGGTGTACCTGCGCCTGTACCACCCCTTCATCGCCGTCGCGGTGAGCCTCTACGCGGTGGCGACGGTCGGGCTGGTCGCGGCGCTGCGCCCCGGGCCCGACACCCGGCGCTTCTCGAGGCTGGCCGGGGTGCTGTTCGTGGCCCAGCTCGCCATGGGCTACCTCAACGTCAAGGCGGCGGCGGCGCTGTACACCCAGCTGCCCCACCTCCTGCTCTCCGACCTGGTCTGGGTCAGCTTCCTGCTCTTCGCGGCCTCGGCGCTGGCCCAGCGGCCGCAGCGGGCACAAATCCCGCTGGGTGAGGTAGGCTGATATGGTGCAATCCTCGTCCCTGACTAAGCCTCTGGGCGCCACCTGGCGCGACTACTTCTGGCTCACCAAGCCCAGGGTGATCAGCCTGCTGCTCTTCACCGCGATCATGGCGATGTTCATCGCGGCGGGCGGCTGGCCGGGGCTGGGGCTGTTCGCGGCGGTGTTCGCCGGCGGCTACATGTCGGCGGCCTCGGCCAACGTGTTCAACATGATCGTCGACCGCGACATCGACGCCCGCATGAAGCGCACCGCCAAGCGCCCCACCGTCACCCGGGCCGTCGGCACCCGCGAGGCCCTGGTCTTCGCGGTGGTGCTGATGGTAGGGGCCTTCCTGGTCCTGTGGCTGGGCGCCAACCTGGCCGCGGCCCTGCTCTCGATGGCCGGGCTGGGCTGGTACGTGCTGGTCTACACCCTCTACATGAAGCGCCGCTTCTGGAGCAACATCGTCATCGGCGGTGCGGCGGGGGCTTTCCCCCCGCTGGTGGGCTGGGCGGCGGTGACGGGTGAGCTGGGCTGGATGCCCTGGCTGCTCTTCGCGTTGATCTTCTACTGGACCCCCGTGCACTTCTGGGCGCTGGCCCTGATGATCAAGGAGGACTACCGCGCGGTGGGCATCCCCATGCTCCCCGTGGTAATGGGGGAGCGGGCTACGGTGACCCAGATCGGCCTGTACGCCGTCCTCACCGTGCTCGTCGCCCTGCTGCCGCTGGCTTTCGGCCAATTGCACGGCTTCTACCTCGCCAGCAGCCTGGCCCTCAACGCCGTGCTGCTTTGGCAGAGCTGGGAGCTGTACCGCGTGCCCGAACGCCCCAATGCGGTGCGGCTGTACAAGTTCTCCATGCTCTACCTGGCCCTGATCTTCGTCGCCATGGCGGCCGACCGCGCCCTTTGGATGTAAACTGACCCCTCGGACACCTGCGGCTCGGCCGCGACCCTGTAAGCCGGGCACTGGCCCAACCGAGTCAAGTACGGAATAATCACCCCCTAGGAGGAGCAATGCTGCGAGGAAGTATCGTCGTGTGGGTGCTCTTGTTGCTGGGCCTCGCCCTAGGACAGGACACCCGGGTCGTCAACATCCTGGATCCCTCGACCGCGTACAACCGCGAGGTGACCCGCCTGCTGATCTGGGTCTCGGTCTTTGCCGCGCTGATCTTCATCGTGGTCACAGGGGCCCTGACCTACACCGTGATCAAGTTCCGCCGGCGGGGCAACGAGCAGGGCGAGCCGCCGCAGTTCCACGGCAACGACCGCCTCGAGATCATCTGGACCGTCATCCCCACCGTCATCGTCGTCATCATCTTCGGGCTCACCGCCCAGAGCATGATCGCCAACGCCCGCTTCCCCGCCGGGGCCATGACCGTGAAGGTCACGGGCTACCAGTTCTGGTGGGACTACGAGTACCAGGACCTGGGCATCCGCACCTCCAACGAGCTGATCCTGCCGGTGAACAAGCCGGTGATCGTGGAGATGACCTCCGAGGACGTCATCCACTCCTGGTGGCCGGCCAGCCTGGTGGGCAAGCAGGACGCCATCCCCGGCATCACCACCCGCCTGCACTTCACCCCCGAGAAGGAGGGCACCTACTACGGCCAGTGCGCCGAGCTGTGCGGGGCGAGCCACTCGAGGATGCGCTTTAGGGTGATCGTG
Source organism: Calidithermus terrae (assembly GCF_003574345.1). Taxonomy (NCBI): domain Bacteria; kingdom Thermotogati; phylum Deinococcota; class Deinococci; order Thermales; family Thermaceae; genus Calidithermus; species Calidithermus terrae. Next base: position 3,116 of record NZ_QXDL01000250.1, on the reverse strand, counting down.
GTCTCGCAGGAGCAGTTCGACCGCTTCGTGGAGGGCGTCAAGGCCTTCCAACCCCCCGCCCCGGCCGACCCCACCCTCGCCAGGGGCCAGCAGCTTTTCAACCAGCAGTGCGCCGCCTGCCACACGGTCCAGGGCACCGCCTCCGCGAGCAACCGCGTCGGCCCCGACCTCAGCAACTTCGGCAACCGCACCACGGTGGGGGCCGGGCTGTGGGAGAACACCGACACCTACCTCATCCCCTGGATCAAGAACTCCCCCGGCGTCAAGCCCGGCTCCAAGATGCCCGCCTTCCCCCAGCTCTCCGACGAGGACGCGCGCGCCATCGCCGCCTACGTCAAGAGCCTCAAGATCGAGGGCCTGGACTTCGAGGGCCTGCCCCAGTTTTAGGAGGAACCTGTAGATGGCAGTTCAAGCACCGACCCCATCCAAACCCAGCGGGCTCCCCCGGGCGGTGGCCCTGATCTGGGACATGCTGACGACGAGTGACCACAAGAAGGTGGGCCTGATCTACCTGGTCACCTCCTTCTTGATGTTCGGCTTAGCCGGGCTGATGGCCGTAGCCATCCGCTACCAGCTCGCCGTGCCCGACAACAACTTCCTGGTGGGCGACGGCTACAACCAGATCCTCACGCTGCACGGCGCGACCATGCTCTTCTTCTTCATCATCCCGGCGGGGGTGGCCGGCTTCGGCAACTTCATCCTGCCGCTGATGCTGGGCGAGCGCGACGTGGCCCTGCCGCGCATCAACGCCTTCGCGGCGTGGCTGTTCCTCTTCTCGGGCGTGCTGATCTACACCTCGCTGTTCTTCGGCGGCGCTCCCGACGTGGGCTGGACCTTCTACTGGCCCTTCTCGGCCAGCCGCGAGGGGCACGGGGTGGACTTCTTCATGATGGGCATCCTCACCCTGGGGGTCTCCTCGCTGCTGGGCTCGGCCAACTTCGCGGCCACGGTCTACAACCTGCGGGCCAAGGGCATGAGCCTGTGGAAGATGCCCATCTTCGTCTGGAGCGTCTTCGCCACCTCGCTGCTGCAGCTTTTCGCGCTGGCCGGCCTGACCGCCGCCAGCCTGCTGGTCTTCATCGACCGCAAGCTGGGCTTCAGCCCCTTCAACGCCGCCGTCGGCGGTGACCCGGTGCTGTTCCAGCAGTTCTTCTGGTTCTACTCCCACCCGGCGGTGTACATCATGCTCCTGCCCTACCTGGGCATCGCCGCCGAGGTGGCCTCGACCTTCGCCCGCAAGCCGGTCTTCGGCTACCGCTTCATGGTCTTCGCCCAGCTCGGCATCGCGGTGGTGGGCTTCTTGGTGTGGGCGCACCACATGTTCACGGTGGGCGAGAGCCTGCTGTTCCAGCTCGTCTTCGTGTTCTTCACCGCGCTGGTGGCGGTGCCGACGGGCGTGAAGATCTTCAGCCTGCTGGGCACGCTGTGGGGCGGGCACCTCGACATGAAGACCCCGCTGCTGTTCGTGCTGGGCTTCCTCTTCAACTTCCTGCTCGGCGGCATCACCGGGGTGATGCTCGCGATCGTCCCCTTCGACTACTCCGTGCACGACAGCTACTTCGTGGTCGCGCACTTCCACAACGTGCTGATGGCGGGCTCGGGCTTCCTGGCCTTCGCAGGGCTGTACTACTGGTGGCCCAAGATCACCGGCCGCACCTACAGCGAGTTCTGGGGCAAGACCCACTTCTGGTTCTTCCTGGTGGGCTACTTGCTCACCTTCATGCCCCAGTACGTGCTGGGCTTCCTGGGGATGCCCCGCCGCTACGACACCTACCCCGACGGCAACTACCTCTGGAACGAGCTTAACCTCATCTCCACCGTCGGCGCGGTGCTGCTGGCGCTGGGCGGCATCGCCTGGCTGATCAAGGTCATCGACTCCTTCCGCCGCAACGAGAAGGCCCCCGACAACCCCTGGGGCGGCTACACCCTCGAGTGGGCCACCTCCTCCCCACCCCCCTCCTACAACTTCGCCTTCAACTGGCCTCCCTTCTTCCCCTCCGAGCGCCCGCTGTACGACTGGGCCAAGGCCGGCCTCAAGCCGACCCCGGTGGACGTGAAGGACATCCACCTGCCCGCCCCGACGGTCTGGCCCTTCATGACCGCGCTGGGCCTGCTCATCACCAGCATCGGCATCTCCATCAGCCCCAACGCCACCCCCGACCTGCCGGGCGCGGCGGGGTGGCAGGGCTGGCTCACGGTGGGGCTCGTCACCTTCCTCTACAGCCTCTTCCGCTGGGCGGGCCGGCTGGAGTACGACGTCCCCGTCGAGCACCATACCGTCACCAACAAGTCCAACGCCTGGGTGGGGATGGCCTGGTTCATCGTCTCGGAGATCGCGCTGTTCGGCGTGCTGATCGCGGGCTACCTCTACCTGCGGCTCTCCGGCGCGGCCCAGCCCCCCGAGGAGCGCCCGGCCATCTGGCTCGCGCTGGTCAACACCTTCTTGCTGGTCGCGAGCTCCTTCACGGTGCACTACGCCCACCACGACCTGCGCAAGCGCAAGTTCTCGCCGCTGCGCTTCGGGCTGCTCATCAGCATCATCCTGGGCACGGTGTTCTTCTTGTTCCAGGTCTACGAGTTCGCGGTCTTCCTGGGCCACGAGAACCCCGCCCAGCAGCTTTGGGCCACCATGTTCCTCATCATCGTGGGCCTGCACGGCGCCCACGTGGTCATCGGCGGCACGGGCCTGGCCCTGGCCTACTACCAGGCCATCCAGAACAAGCTCGACGACCACAACCACGGCACCCTCGAGGGCGCCAGCATGTACTGGCACCTGGTGGACGCGGTGTGGCTGTTCATCGTGTGCATCTTCTACATCTGGTGAGGTAGTCGTTTGGAGCCCCCCACCGGTTTTGGTGGGGGGTTGTCGCATGGGTTACGCTGGGTGTTGAACGCTGATGGCTGGGCGTGGGTCGGGCGTCCGGTGCGGGGCGTACGTCCGGTGCGGGTCGTACGTCCTACGTCGTACGTCGTACGTCGTACGCAAAACGCAAAACGCCTGGTTCCCCCCTTAGCAAGGGGGGTTAGGGGGGATAAGCCCTCCCTGCACGCGGGGAGGGAAGGGGTGGGGTAAGCACAGGCCACGAACCATGAGCTTTCTTCGGCCAGGCCTTAGC